>JAFTQX010000024.1 GCA_017462545.1 Clostridia bacterium | reverse complement strand
TGAAATTATTTTCTCTGCACATGATATTCGGTTACATTGTTGCGGAGATATTTCATTTTTACGCGCAGGAGGCGATGGAATGAAAGCTTTGGAGGACAAGCTCAGACGCGAGGCAACCGTACTCTCGACTGACATTTTAAAGGTTGGCAATTTTCTGAATCAGACACTTGATGTTTCCTTTATTATGGAGATGGGCAAGGAGATTGCACGCCTGTACACCCACGAGAGAGTCACCAAGATCGTAACGATCGAGGCCTCCGGCATTGCAATCGCTACGGCTGCCGCCATTCATATGGGCGTTCCTGTCGTGTTTGCCAAGAAGAGTCGCGTCTCTACGCAGACCGGCAACCTGTACCATGCCTCGGTCAAATCCTTTACCCATGGAAATACATACGAGGCGATCATCCCGATGGACATGCTTTCGGAAAAGGATCGCGTTCTGATTATTGATGACTTTCTTGCACACGGTGCTGCCCTGACGGGGTTGCTTTCGATCATTCAACAATCGGGTGCCACGCTGGTTGGCTGCGCCATTGCCATTGAAAAGGGCTTTCAGGGCGGCGGCGACAAGCTGCGTGCCGAGGGCGTTCGGATTGATTCGCTGGCCCGCATTCGCTCCATGGATCCCGAAACGGGGATCGAATTCTACGCCTGACGGCGCGTTCCTTTCGGTTACTTGGGCTTCCCCCAATGTAATAAACATTTTTATTTTAGGAGGAACATTATCATGTTCAAGAAGATCCTTTCCCTTCTCCTCGTTGTAGTGATGTGCGTATCCTGCGCAGCACTCGTTGCTTGCGGCGACGGCAAGGATGAATTCAAAATCGGTTTCATCTGCCTGCACAACGACAAATCCACCTATGACAAGAACTTCATTGATGCAGCTCTCGCAGCTCAGGAAGCTATGGGTCTTACCGATGAGCAGGTCATCATCAAGACCAACATCGGTGAAGATGACTCCTGCTACCAGGCAGCAGCTGACCTGGTTGACCAGGGTTGCGATATCATTTTCGCAAACTCCTTCGGTCATGAGAGCTTCATCATCCAGGCTGCTCGCGAATTCCCGGATGTTGAATTCTGCCATGCTACCGGTACCCAGGCACATGTCGTAAACCTGCCCAACTTCCACAACGCATTTGCTGACATCTATGAGGGTAGATATCTGGCAGGTATCGTTGCCGGCATGAAGCTGAACCAGATGATCGAAGCCGGCGAGTTTACCGCCGAGGAAGCCAAGATCGGTTACGTTGGTGCATTCACCTATGCTGAAGTTATTTCCGGTTACACCTCCTTCTACCTGGGTGCAAAGTCTGTTTGCCCCTCCGTTACCATGGATGTTAGATTCACCGGCTATTGGTTTGACATCACCGAAGAGAAGAACGCTGCTGAGGCACTGATCGACGGCGGCTGCAAGCTCATCTCTCAGCATGCTGACTCGATGGGCGCTCCCTCCGCTTGTGAGGCTGCAGGCATCCCCAACGTTTCCTACAATGGCAGCACCCAGGCTACCTGCCCGAACACCTACCTGATCTCTTCTCGTATCGACTGGACCCCGTACTTCAAGTACATCATCGACTGCGCTATGAACGATAAGAAGATCGACACCGACTGGTGCGGTGGTATCAACGAGGGCTCTGTTGCTCTGACCGCACTGAATGAATCCGCCGCTGCCCCCGGCACGCAGGCTGCTCTTGACGCTGCGATCGCACAGTTCAAGGCCGGCACGCTGAAGGTGTTTGACACCGAAAACTTCACTATCAACAACGGCACTAAGCTGGATAGCACCTGGAAGCCCGGCACCGGCACGGATGGCGCTTTTGTTGAAGGCACCGTGATCGTTAAGGACGGTATCTTCTGTGAATCCGAATACCGCTCTGCTCCTTACTTCGATTGCTGGATCGACGGCATTACGCTGCTGAACAAAGACTTCGGCGATTAATTTTTGAACAACGCAATAAAAGGCGGAGCTTACACTCCGCCTTCTATTGCTCTTATTCTCCTTCATTTCCCCATTTTACGGAGGTATACAATGGAACACGCCGCCCTTGAGCTACGCCACGTAACCAAAACGTTTGGTAACGTGATCGCCAATAACAATGTCAATCTTGATCTGCGCCGAGGCGAGATCCTTGCCCTGCTTGGCGAGAACGGCTGTGGCAAAACCACCCTGATGAACATGATTGCGGGTATTTACTTTCCCGACGAAGGTGAGATTTTGATCGGCGGCGAGCCCGTTGTGATTACCTCTCCGAAGGATGCCTTCCGCTATGGGATAGGCATGATCCATCAGCATTTTAAGCTGATCGATGTTTTTTCTGCCAGTGAGAACATTGTGCTTGGCATTGAGAACGGTGAAAAGTACCGTCTTTCCGCCGTCAACGATCGGGTACAGGAGATCGCCGACAAATACGGTTTCCACATCGACCCGAAGAAAAAAATACACACCATGTCGGTCTCCGAAAAGCAAACGGTGGAGATCGTAAAGGTCCTCTACCGCGGGGCGGACATTCTGATTTTGGATGAGCCGACTGCTGTGCTTACCCCACAAGAGACCGAAAAATTGTTTGCCGTTTTGCGCCGCATGCGCGATGACGGCAAGTCCATCATCATCATTACCCACAAAATGCACGAGGTGCTTTCCATTTCCGACCGTGTAGCTGTGCTTCGCAAGGGTGAGCATATCGCGACCGTGGATACGGCAACCACCAACGAAAATGAACTGACCGAGATGATGATCGGCAAAAAAGTAACCTTGAATATTGACCGTTCAGAGCCGAAGAACCCGGTTTCGCGCCTGACAGTTAACCATATAACCAGCATTGATTCTGACGGCGTACACACGCTGGACGATATCAGCTTTACCGCCTATTCGGGAGAGATACTCGGCGTGGCAGGCATTGCCGGCAGCGGTCAGCGAGAGCTGCTGGAATCGATCGCCGGGCTACACCACATGACAGAGGGTGAGATCTTATACAATGATCCCACCAGCGGTCATATGGAAAACCTGCGCGACAAAACCCCTATTCAGATACGCGAGCTGGGCGTGCGCCTTTCTTTCGTACCGGAGGATCGTCTTGGAATGGGTCTTGTCGGCAACATGGACATCATTGACAACATGATGCTGCGCAGCTACCGTCGCGGCAAGTCGCTGTTCCTTGACCGTAAGAACCCGAAGGATCTGGCCATTTCTATCATCAACAATCTGGAGGTCGTGACCCCCAGTGCCAGCACACCGGTACGACGCCTGTCGGGCGGTAACGTGCAAAAGGTGCTGGTCGGACGTGAGATCGCCGCATCTCCCACCGTACTGATGGCGGCATACCCTGTACGCGGGTTGGATATCAACTCGTCCTACACCATCTACAATCTGTTAAACGAGCAAAAGGAAAAGGGCGTTGCCGTGATCTTCGTGGGTGAGGATCTTGACGTGTTATTGGAGCTTTGTGACCGTATTATGGTCATCAGCGGCGGCAAGATCAGCGGTATAGTAGATGCCCGTACCACCACAAAAGAGGAGATCGGTCTTCTGATGACCAAGGATGTCTCCCATACCGCAAGCGCAACCAAGGAGGAGACTAAACGATGAGCAAACCGGATACGATCAAAAAAGAACCGCTGATCCACATCACGAAGCGTGATGCGATCAGTTGGCAAAAATCTATGCTGATCCGCGCGATCGCCATTGTGTGTGCCCTGCTCTTCACAGCGGTGATAATCACCATTTTAGCAAAGCAAAACCCCTTTAAGGTCTACGCTTCTATGTTTAGCGGCGCGTTCGGCACCCCCCGCCGTATATGGAATCTGCTGAACGGCACTTGTATTTTGCTGGGCATTGCGTTGGCGGTTACCCCCGCCTTCCGCATGAAGTTCTGGAACTGCGGTGCCGAGGGACAAACACTGATAGGCGCGCTTGCCGCCGCCGCGTGCATGTATCTGTTCGGTGATAAGATGCCTCTGCCCCTGTTTTTTGTCGTAATGACGCTGATCTGCATTGTGGTCGGCGCGATTTGGGGGCTGATTCCCGCGATCTTCAAGGCGTTCTTCAACACGAACGAAACGCTGTTTACCCTGATGATGAACTATATCGCCATGCAGCTGATCAGTTTTTTCATGCTGATCTGGGGAAAGGATGGTTCCGGCACCCTGCCCAACATGCCTGAGTTCCGCTTCCCAAAAATCGCAGGCAACGAATTTCTGCTTGCCATTATCGCGGTGCTGATCGTATGCGGCCTGATGTACGTGTATCTACGCTACAGCAAGCAGGGCTATGAAATCTCTGTCGTCGGCGAGAGTGAAAACACGGCAAAATACATTGGCATCAATGTGAAAAAGGTCATTATCCGCACCATGATCATTTCGGGTGCGCTATGCGGCTTTGTCGGTCTTTTACTGGTGGCCAACGGTAGCTGCACCGTAAACACCGCAATTGTAGACGGGCGTGGCTTTACCGCGATCATGGTTTCCTGGCTTGCCAAGTTCAACCCGCTGTATATGATCCTGACCGCCTTTTTGATCATCTTCCTACAGTGTGGTGCTGCACAGATCTCTACCGATCTCCGTCTTGACAAGTCTATCGGTGATATCACAACGGGCATCATCCTGCTGTTTATCATCGGTTGTGAATTCTTTATCCATTACAAGGTTCACTTCCGCAAAAAGACAAAGGAGGAGCATGACGCATGATTGCCTTTCTTGTAAGTGCCATTCGTTTTGGCATGACACTCCTGTTCGGCTCGACGGGTGAAACGATCACCGAAAAATCCGGCCACCTGAACCTGGGCATCCCCGGCACCATGTGCGTGGGCGCAGCCAGCGGGTGTGTAGCGGCTTCCCTCTACTACACCGCCGCGAGCGGCAATCTGAACCCCGTTCTTGCCGTTCTCATTCCCCTACTTGCCACCTTTGCGGGCGGAGCACTGATGGGGCTGATCTACAGCTTTATGACAGTAACACTTCGCGCAAACCAGAACGTAACCGGTCTGGTGCTGACTACGCTGGGCGTTGGCATTTCGGACTATATGGTAGCGGGAATTGAACCCCATACCTACAGCAGCGCAAGCATTTTCTTTACCACCAGCCTGCCCTTTGCAAAGCACCTTGGCTGGTTCGGTGAGTTATTCCTCTCGTACGGTATCATGATCTACCTGGCGATTGTTATCGCCATTGTGTCCTCCCTCGTTCTGAACAAGACCAAGCTGGGACTTCACCTGCGGGCGGTAGGCGAGAGCCCTGCCACAGCAGATGCAGCCGGCATCAATGTAACGGCATACCGATACGGCGCAACCTGCATCGGATGCGGGATCGCGGGGCTTGGCGGTCTGACATTTGTGATGGACTATATGCTCGGCAACTGGGAATATGTCATTGATTCGATCGGTTGGCTTGCCGTGGCCCTGGTTATTTTCACGGTATGGCGTCCGAATTTCGGTATTCTCTGCTCTATCATTTTCGGCGCGTTCTATGTAGCCAGCAGTTACTTGAATATTGACTTGGCCGCAAAGGCTTTGTTCAAGATGCTGCCCTATGTCGTAACCACGATCGTACTGATTATCATCAGCATGATGAACCGCAAGGAGGACCAGCCGCCTGCATCGCTGGGGCTCAACTATTACCGCGAGGAGCGATAATAAAAAAGAGGAGCTTTTGCTCCTCTTTTTTATGACATTTTTATCCTACAACCTGATACCCCTCAGCCTCGATCGCAGCCTTGAGCGTTTCATCCGAGACGGGCTCGCTCAGCGTTACGGTAACGATTCCCTCCTTGTGACTGGCAATTGCAGCGGTAACGCCCGGCAAAGCCTCCAGTGCCTTTTTCACATGTGCCTCACAATGCATGCACATCATACCTTCTACCTTGATGATTTTTTCCATGGGTTTCTGATCTCCTTTTTTCTTTAATTTACGGTGAAAATAGCGTCCGTCATGCAGACGGAACAAATTAAGCCGCAACGCGTTGCTGACGACGAAAAAGCTGGACAGGCTCATTGCGGCGGCACCGAACATCGGCGCAAGCTGCCAACCAAGCAACGGAATGAAAAGCCCCGCTGCCAACGGAATGCCCACGATATTATAACAGAACGCGAAGAACAAATTTTGGTGAATGTTGCGCAGCGTAGCACGGCTGAGGCGCACCGCGGCAGAAACATCCGTCAGGCGACTTTTGACCAACACAACATCCGCAGCATCTACCGCTACATCAGCCCCGGCCCCAATGGCCATGCCAACGGCGGCACGTGTCAACGCGGGGGCATCGTTGATGCCGTCACCAACCATAGCAACCTTCCCCTCCGCAGACAAACGGCGAATGACATCCTCTTTCCCGGCGGGCAGGACACCCGCGATGACCTCATCCACCCCGGCAGCGCGACCAATCGCACGGGCGGTATGCTCGTTATCCCCCGTCAGCATGACAACGCGGATGCCCATGGCACGCAGCTCCTCAACTGCCTGACGACTCTCCGGCTTTGGCAGATCCGCAACGGCCAACAAGCCAAGCACGCGGTCACCATGCACAAAGCACAGCGGCGTCTTTCCTTCCTCGGCAAGGCGTATTGCCTGCCGATGTTGTTGGGGATCGAGCGGATGAATGCGTTCTATATACGTCATACTGCCACCAAACAGCGGCACGCCCTGCAACGTGGCACGCAACCCGTTTCCTGGCAAACTTTCAAAATCGGAAACATCCTGCGTCGTGAGCCCACGCTCGCTTGCCAAGGCAATGACCGCACGCGCAAGCGGATGCTCGCTCCTTGCTTCCAAAGCGGCGGCCAACGCAAGAAGGTCTTCCTCTGCTACGCCATCCGCAGGCAAAACATCGGTCACATGCGGTTCACCTGCGGTAATCGTGCCTGTTTTATCCAAAGCCACAATATCAATTCTGCCACACTCCTCAAGCGAGGCGGCGGTTTTGAAGAGAATGCCGTTTTTGGCACCAAGACCACTACCAACCATGATGGCAACCGGCGTTGCAAGCCCCAGCGCGCAGGGACAGCTGATTACCAACACCGAGATGCCACGCGCAAGCGCAAAGCCAATGCTCTCTCCGGCAATCAGCCAGGCGGCAGTTGCCAGCAGCGCGATCAGCATCACGAGAGGAACAAACACATACGAAACACGGTCTGCCACCTTGGCAATGGGTGCTTTGGTAGCGGCAGCATCGCTGACCATACGAATGATTTCTGCAAGGGTCGTATCCTCCCCCACGCGCGTTGCCTCGCAGCGCAGATAGCCTGAGCAATTGAGCGTGGCGGCCGATACAGCATCTCCAACCGTCTTATCAACAGGAATACTCTCCCCCGTCAGCGCGGCTTCGTTCACGGCGCTTCCGCCTTCAATCACCTTGCCATCCACAGGAATGCTTTCGCCGGGGCGCACAACAAAAACATCACCTCGACGCACCTCGGCAACGGGAACAGTAACCTCTTCTCCCGCTCGCAGCAGCGTAGCGGTTTGCGGTGTCAATTGCATCAGCGCTTGCAGCGCGTTGGTGGTTTTCCCCTTGGCACGCGCCTCCAGCATTTTTCCAATGGTAATCAACGCAAGGATCATGGCTGCAGATTCAAAATAAAGGTCATGCAGGCCATGTGCCGCCATTGCGGGATCGGCTGTCATGCCAAACAAAACACAGACGCTATACACAAAGGCGGCGGCAGAGCCGAGTGCAACAAGGCTATCCATATTCGGTGCGCGACGCAAGAGCGCGCGAAAGCCGCTGATGAAAAATCGTTGATTGATGACCATGACAATGGCGGCAAGCAACAATTGTAAAAGACCAATTGCCATTGGATTTTGCGCGATGATGGCCGGTAGCGGCCAGTCCCACATGACATGCCCCATCGAAAGATACATCAAGGCGGCCAAGAAAACGAAGGAGGCGATCAGGCGATTACGGAGCAAGCGAGCACCGCTCTCGGGCAACGCTTTTTCCTGCGTTTTGCTCGTTTGTTCTTCTCCGCGCGGTGAGGCACCATAGCCTGCCGCTACAACGGCGGCCACAACCTCCTCGGTCGTAGCACTCCCCTCCACCCCCATACTGCCTGTCAACAGGTTGACCGAGCAGGCGGTGACACCCGGCAAAGCGGAAACAGCCTTCTCGACCCGACCGCTGCAAGCAGCGCAGCTCATGCCGGTAACGGTATATTGCTTCATTTCTTTCATTTCATCATCCTCTGCAAAAGAGCCACCAATTCCTCTACGGTATCCTCGCGGCCTGCCCGTACATCCTCTGCCACGCAGGTGCGAATGTGGGCAGAAAGCAGCTCACGGGAAAAGGCATCCAAGGCTGCGCGTGTAGCGGCTACCTGATTCAGAATATCCGGACAATAGGCAGAACGCTCCACCATGCCGCGCAAGCCGCGTACCTGCCCCTCGATACGGCTGAGGCGGTTGAGAAGTGCATGCACCTCTTCTTCAGTTCGTTTTTTGCTTTCATGGCACGGACAGCATCCTTGTTCCATCATACCCCCAGATCCTTTTCTTTTTTTCTTTATTATATACCCCTATAGGGTATTTGTCAAGAACAAAATTAAAGAGGTTTCTCATAAAAAATGCAGCATGTATATGCTTTTTGCGCAGTCAAAAGGGCGAGAAATGGTTTCTCGCCCGGATTTTTATATGTTGCAAGAGGCTCGCCGAATTTTGAGCAGAAATCTTCGTTTTTCGCCCGTGAGGCGTATACACATACGTCGAGGGCGAAAAACGGAGATAGTAAACAAAAAATAAATAAAAATGGAGAAAACCGCAGGTTTTCTACCTTAGAACGATGAGAAAAGAATATTTCCTTTTATAGGAAGAGAGAAAGAGGGAAGAAAATTTCTTCCCTCCTTTTTTGTTTACGGTTATGCCAAAATGCGACAGCCTCTTTCTTGATGATAAAGGCATCCCTGCCTCCAGCCGCGCTCACGCAGGATCGCATGAATACGATCAAGCACCTTGTTTTTCTCCGCGCTCCACAGCGGCGCTAACAATTCATGCTTCGGGCAATCGCCCGTGAGGCGGTGAACGACCATATCCGGGCGCAAATGCGCCAGCAGCAGAGCAACCGTTTCGGTATATTCCGCAAAGGTAAGCGGCTCATATTCCCCGCTCTGCCACATGGCAGCAAGCGGTGTATCACGCATGACATACAGAGAATGAATCTTGACCCCGCATACAGGATGCGCATTGATCATGCGCAGGGTGGAAAGGGCATCCTCTCTCCCCTCACCGGGCAAGCCGACCATCATATGTGCCACGGTATCTACCCCACGCGAGGTAAGCAGAGCGACTGCGCGGGAAAATTCGCTGCGCGGGCAAGCCAAATTCATGCGCGCGGCCGTTTCGTCCGAGGCTGTCTGCAGACCAAGCTCTACCCACACCGTCATATGCGCGGCGTACTCGGCCAAGAGGTCTGCAACAGCCTCATCAACACAATCCGGCCGGGTAGCCACAGCAAGACCGATAACACGCGCATCACACAGTGCGGCATCATATCGCGCACGTAAAACGACAGGAGGGGCATATGTGGAAGAAAAGCTTTGGAAATAAGCGATAAAACGAGAGGCACGGCGGCCGCCCAAGGGAGCTGACAGACGCGTATGCACCTGCTCGGCAATCGCGAGAGATGGGTCAAGGGTAAAATCACCCGCGCCGCGCGCACCGCAAAAGAGGCAGCCGCCTGTAGAGCGGCTGCCGTCTCTGTTCGGGCAGGTAAAGCCACCATCAATACAGAGCTTGACGGTTTTTTCACCTGTTTTTTCCTTCAAATAGGTTGCAAGATCACGATAGGGCTTTTCCAAAACAGTCCTCTCTCTCAATCAATAGCCTTGGGAAAATTCCAATGGAAGATGGTTGCCAGCATACGAAGAACGAACACCACCGCAACGCCGACGCATGCAGATGCAGCATCCGGCAGCCCCAGAAGTAGTAACCAATAATACACCAAGGCCCCTAACAAGGCCGCTGCGGCATAAATGCGTTTTTTCAGAACGAAGGGAATCTCACGCAAAAGCACGTCACGAATAATACCGCCCCCTATCGCCGTAATCATACCTGCATAAACAATCAGCACGCCATTGTCGGTCAAACCGTATGCCACAGCGGCACCACTCACCGCAAACGAACCGACACCAAGCGCATCAAAAACGTTATTGATGCGTGAGATCAACGCCTCCTCGCGCCGATAATGCTCCTGCGTCAGGCGAGCAACCAGGAAGGTTGCAAGAGATACAGATGCAGAAATTATCAAAAGATGATAATTTTGAAAGTTACGCGGCGGCAGATTGCCAATCGTCATATCTCGCAGAATACCGCCACCAAGTGCCGTGGTCATGCCAAGCAGTAACACACCAAACAGATCGACCTTTTTGGCAATGGCCTGCATAGAGCCGGAGAGCGAGGCGGCAACAATACCAACGATCTCAAACCAGGCGAGTATTTGTTCCATTACGCGTTATCGCTCCATTCATCCAAAAAGATCCCTCGGCTAATCGCGCGACGGCCGCAGGCGTCTACCACCTCAAGCCGAACGAACATACCGGTCTTTCGCTCATCGATCGTAAAGGTTGCCTCCTGCAGTCCCTCACCAACCTTGGCGGGCGTATGCCGCCCCTCTGTGAGCAGAATAATGCGAGAGGCGGGCGAGCAGGAAATACCGATGGTATCTCCTTCCTGCCAGATATCGTAGATCTCCGGGCCGTTTGACGCATAGCACCAACCATTTGCCAACGCCTCCATGAGTCCTTCGTAGCTAAACTCGGTTGCGCAAAGCATGGTAAAGGAGGAAAAGCTGTCACCAAAGCCGTGTGCATTGTGATTATCATCTCCCCCAACGGGAACAAGCCGTTTCCCGCGACGCAAAAACTCACCGAGCGGGAGACCGCTGCAATCCCCATGATGATAGCAAGCGGTATTAAAGACCTCGATGCCATGCAGACCATCAAGCTCAAGATACCGCTCCGGCGAAATCATAGACCAGGCGGGGTGATTGAGTGTAACCAGGAACCCTGCCTCATTTGCACGGCGGATCAGATCATTCACGCTCTCTTTATCCTGCCGATAAACCATCTCTTCTGCATATTGGATGTACGGCAGATACGAGCGGCAATTGCCGGGCGTCATATTGTCGGGATAGACGTACGGCTGTGTGATATTTTCTTTCTCGCGAGCCAGCAGGTTGAAATGATAGACCTTTTGAAAGCTGCCTGTCTGCTCCGCGCTTCGCTCCTTGATTGCTACCTCAAGGCCGTTCAGTGCAATAAAGCGGTCATCGCTCAACTCGCCATGCGGAATAAGCACCTCATGGTCGGTAAAGGCAACCGCAGAATAACCATGAGCCAGGTATGCCTCCTTGACCTGCTCTGCCGTCAGCTTACCATCGGAAATGATGGTATGGCAATGCAGATTTGTTTTATAAAAGCTGCCCCCTTGTGGAAAAAAGGAATGTCTCATGGCGTCCTCACAGATCGTTTTTTTGATGGTTATGACATTATGCAGTTGGGGTATTCTTAAAGCCCTCGCCCAGCACCTCGCGCGCATCGCTGACGATGATAAAGGCGTGGCGGTCGATCTCCTTGACCATTTTGACCAAGCGCGGCAGCTGCTTGGGAGAAACGACCGAGAGGAGCATCAAGCGATCCTTGCCGGAATACATGCCATGGCTATCGATGCCGGTAACACCACGCTCAAACTCGGAAAGGATGCGTTCGGTGATGGCTTGGTGCTCACTTGACAAAATAAAGACCGATTTTGCCGTGTCACCAACTGTACAAACAAAGGAGGCTACCTTCGTGGAAACGGCAAGCGACAGAACGGAATAAAAGGCAACCGACAAGCTCTTGAAAACGATACCGGAAACGGTGATGATGGTGCAATCGATGATCATAATCATGATCGGCACCGAAATATACGGAATCAGACGGTGGAGCATCAGCGCAGCCAGGTCACTACCGCCCGTGGATCCACCGCAGCGAATGACAAGACCAACACCGGCACCAACCAGCAGGCCGCCAAGCGCAGAGGAGACCAACTGATCTTCAATCACCACAACGGGAATCAGCGTTGCCAGCTCAAAGAAGAGCGAGAGCGAGAGCACCCCCACCACCGTGCGGATGAAGGTTGCACGCGTGAGAAACCGGAACCCGAGCAGAAAGAGCGCACCGTTGACTACCAGATTGGTAATAGAAAGCTTTACACCAAAGAGGTGATATAGAATGGTAGCCAAGGAACTGATACCGCCGGGAGAAAGCTTGGCCGGGTTCAAGAACAAAACGATACCCAAAGCAAGCAAAAAGGTACCGAGTGCAATACCGGCATATGAGAGAATGACCTGTTTCTTTTTCATATTATTTACCTACATTTTTTGATAACATCCGCCTTTTTCAAGGGATGTACGACCAAAAGGCCGAACGAAATTATTTTACCATATTCTGCTGCCGATGTCAAGCCCGGGAATGGACAAACTTGACAGCAAAAAAGGACGAGAGCATTCTCGTCCTTTTTGCGTATCTCTTCCCTCGGCACTCTTCGGCTATTGATAACGAATGATCGCTTTGATCCCCCGTTCATCCGTCAATCCGCCGGCCAAGGCAGCAAACATCGCAGCCCCTAAAGCAGCCTCTTCCAGCATGACGGGCACCTGAAGTGACATGGAAAAGGTGGAAGAAAGCAGCTTGCGCAACACAGGATTCCGTTGAACGGCATTGCCCGAGGCAACCAGCACGCTGCGCCGCTCTCCTTGTATCGCTTGGTAGAAGGCATACAGCTCATTGACCATGCCCTGCAGCACGCCAAGTGTCAGCGCAGCAGGTGTGAAGTTCGTTTCGCCAATTCCGGTAATGCTGCCGCGCGCCTCCGGCTCTTCACGAGTGCCGGAAAACAGGGTTTGCACAGGCAACGCATTCCCTTCCTCCAAGGCGTTTTCGGCAAGGGAGTTCATCACCTCATACTGTGAGCCGGCATCGGCATCCAAGAGAGAGGCATAGGATCGGAAAAAGCGTTCCAGCAGCGCGTAGGCTGAGCCACCGCAAAGCGCGGCTCCACAAAGAAGATATTTACCATCACGATAGGGGCGAAGCTCTAATCCTTTGGCGGCGGTCGGCAGATGGTCGGTCACAAGTGAGATCTGACTCCCCGTTCCATAATTGACATGAATGCTGTTTTCCTCATCCTGCAAGCTACCAAGTACACATGCCTGATTATCCCCCAGCGCAACAGCAACGGGAATGCCACGGTGCTGACCGACAATGACCGTTTGATTTGTCACGGGAGGCATGTCAAGCTCTGTCATCCCGAGGGAGGCAAGCGCGTCTTGATGAAAATCACCTCGGGCAATGGAAAACAGACCAAGGGACGCAGCATTTGACGCATGCATCAACGGCTCGGTTCTTCCCGTCAGCACCATCGCCATATAATCTGCAATCGTACAGAATGTGGTTGCCCCCTGCGGCACGCTGCCTTTTCTTATATGATCATAATGAGTCGCCAGACCATAGCCGGGATACACAGCCATGCCGGTTTTCTCCATGATGATGTCGCAATAGGTCTTTTCCCCCTCACAAAGCTCACCGGCGCGGTAATCCTGCCAGGTATAAAGGTTAGAAACGGCACGCCCTGCTGCATCCAGATACAGAATGCCGTGCATTTGCCCTGTTACGCCAATCGCCTTGATGGTCGGATAGGCACGAAGGATGACGTCTACCGTGCGCAACACGACCTCGGCGATCCATTGCGGATCCTGCTCCTTATCCATCGCGCCATCCGAAAGCACGCCGCTTTGATTGCGCAACGTAAAGGTCTCTACCGCTCTCCCCTGCAGAACATCTATGCAAAGCAAGCTGATGGTGCTGGTGCCAATATCGATGCCAAGAGCCAGACAATCGGAGTGGGCATATTGCTCGCTCGCCTCCACCTCATCAAAGCGGGATGTCGTGCCGTGTGGGAAAAGGGCGGCATTCTCCAGCAGCTCGATGCATTGGCGATATTGCTGCTCATTGCGCTTTTTGTCATGCTCAATTTCTTTTTTTCGCTTGGCAATCATCTCCGAAAGCGTGTGAATGCCGCTGAAATACAAGCTGATATCCGAAAGCGAAACGCCAAGCTCTCGCAAGGCCTTGATTTTAGAAAGTCGCTCTACGTTAGCAAAATCATATTCGCGATAGGTATTGGAGGTGCGATTGACATCCAACAAGCCCTTTGTTTCATATAGGCGAATCGCCTTGGCGGTGAGACCTGTCAGTCGTTCCACTTCGCTGATCTTCATACCGTCTTCCCTTCTTTATGTGTGATATCTCTATCATAAACCATTCCCTTGGGGGAATGTCAAGTGCTTTTTCACTTTTTTATTGCGCGGGATAGAATCCGTTCGTTAAGCAACACGCCCAAAGCAGGCATCTGCCGCGCGGCAGATGCCTGCTTTTTCTTATTCCTCTTCCTTGCGCAAAACTTTTTTCTGCCAGGATTTTTGTCCGCATTTCGGGCAACGCATGTGTCTTGTTCTGCCCATATGCATAGACCACAAAACACTGCTGTAATCGGGAATATATCTGTGCCCACACTTGCCGCACGCATAGTAGCCTGCCGTCTGCTCGATCTTAATCAAAAACGGCAACGCAACCAAAAACGGAACCAGTCCAATCAGGATCAACAGAATGCGTAGCCATTCCTCCAATTGCAAGAACGAGGCAAACGCCGTCAAAGCCAGCAGAACAGCAACGCATATTCCGGCAAACAGGATTTCCAAAAACAGCAGTCTTTTGTCTGCCTCTTCCTTTTGCTTGGCCAGATCAAGCAAGTTCTTTTCCATTTTTTCATTGTAATCGTTCATGGTAACAACCTCCCCACTTAATAAATCATTGACGCTGATTTTCAGAGCATGACACAATTCGAGCATGATTGAGGAATCGGGCATTGCCTTGCCGTTTTCCCATTTTGATATTGCCCGATCGGTAATACCCAGCTTTTCCGCCAACTGCATTTGCGTCAAATTGTTTTGTTTTCTGCAGTCGGCAATAAACCTACCGATTTTCACTTGGTCCATCGGAAACGCCTCCTTTCGTTTTCTATGATAGAGGATTTTGAGGTAAAATTCCACGTACCATTGGTTGAATGGGGAGAATTCAACCATTAGTAGAGTGGGGTTTCGTCAGGAATGCGACACGGGAGAGACGACTACGTTCCCTTCCCGATCCAGCAGGGGCGTCATGCCACCGGCGTAGCCGCTCTGGTGAAAGACGTAGTTGACGCCCGTTTCACGGTCAACCCAAATTTCCATGATGTTCATGACCCCCTGGGAATAGACCTTTTCAAATCTTTCGTTGCTTGCCATAATAGTGCCTCCATTGTATTTATATTGAATAGAATTATTCGCCACGGTGATACAAAAAGCACCCCTTGTCGTGAGAACAAATCACACCGATTGCCTGTAAATAGGAGTAGATGATCACCGAGCCGACAAACGTCATGCCCCGTTTTTTCAGGTCGCTTGAAATGGCATCTGACAAGGCGTTGGTTGTTTTATCGGTTTCATATAGGATCTGATCGTGGGTAAAGGTTTTTAAGTAGGCATGAAAAGAACCGTACTCGTCAACGATCGCCTTGAAAATTCTGCTGTTATTCACGCTGGCGGCTATTTTGCGCTTGTTGCGAATGAGGCGCGGATCGCTTGCCAATTCACTTAATTTGCGTGCGTCATACGCCGCCACCTTGTTCCAATCAAAGCCGTCATAGGCCGCGCGAAAGCTGTCCCGTTTATTCAACACGCACTCCCACGACAATCCTGCCTGAAAGGATTCGAGGATCAGCATTTCGTATAGATATTGATCATCAAAATTAGGTATACACCACTCGTGATCGTGGTATTCAACGTATCGCGCATTTTTCAAATTGCACCATTTACATCGTTGCTTGCCATCCATCTCTCTGCCCCTGTTCCTTCATTGATCAACCGTATTCATTATACCACAAAACTGCGAAAAAGTAAATGGGGCGGCTCAATTTACAAATTGAACCGCCCATCAATGTAGGACGGGGTTCATCTCCCGCCGTAATCAAGCATAAAAAACGGTGGCAGCAGGCCACCGCCCTACGAAAAACAAAAAGCCCTGCATAGCAGAGCTTTTTGTATAGGATATAAGAACTTATCTCTTGGAGTTTTAGCAATACCGTTTGATATCGTGAATATCGTGTAATATCGTTTGATATCGTAGCTTTATCGTGCGATATCGTGAATATCGTGAGTATCGTTTGATAAAGTGTTGCACCAAATTTGCACCAAAATCACACCAACATTCAACACCTATTCAGCTCGACAAATTGGAATTTGTCAATTTCGTTATTCCGTTTTATTGTAATATTGAGGAATAAGGTGTTGACGTTCCGTAACGTATTTTATTTGATTTTATTCTATTGGCTCAAGTGTAAGCGTCCCT
>JAFTQX010000023.1 GCA_017462545.1 Clostridia bacterium | reverse complement strand
GGTTTATTTCTGTTGCACTTTCCCGGCGGTTACCCGCGGCTGACGTTATCAGTTACCCTTGCCCTGTAAAGCCCGGACTTTCCTCACCGTAATACCTTTCGGCAACATACGGCGCGGCCGTTTAGCCAAGCTGCAAGTGCGATTATAGCACAAGAAGGGAAAAAAGTCAAGATTTCACATCATAATTTTTGATATAGGGGATCCATGCCACGCCCGAGGCGCAGATGGCGGTAATCACGATCTCGGGGATCATGTAAAGGCCGTTGTAGAAGATCGAGTAAACAATGGCCAGCATCTGACCGCTGAAAGCGTTCAAAATGACTTCGCCGATGGCATAGAAGCCCTCCTGTGAGAAGAACCACTCTGCCCACGAGCCAAAGAACAGGTAGCCGGATACGATGTGCACCGCGTAGCGCGCACCGAGAGCGATGATTACGCCCAGGATAATGGCGGGCACCTTATGCATCTTGTTTCTCAATACACCGCCAAGGCCAAGCACCGTGTAAGCAACGAAGTAGTCCAGAAGCAAAATGCCGATTGCGACGCCAAAGCCCATAAAGTCCTCGCTGTTGGGCAGGAAATAGGCCAGCAGCGTCGAGCCCTTGCCAAGCATCAGGTCCATGATGATCTGAATGACCGAGTAGGTAAACGCGGAAAACAGTCCCCATTTGGTGCCGTACATGTAGGCAATCAGCACGATGGGCAGCATGCTTGCAATGGTGAAGCTGCCGCCAAAGGGCAGGGGTGGGATGGGCGAGCTGATCAGCGCAAGAATGACCGCGGTTGCGAGCATGATCGCGCTGACGGTCAGACGTTTGGTTTTTTGTGAGGTATTCATAAATCCTCCTCCTTGAAATAAAAACTCAACCGCACGAAAAATCTCCGTGCGGTTGAGGATTCCTATCTCAAGTATGTGCAAATCTTCCTACGCCGGTATTATCCGTATCAGGTTAAGGGTTCACGCGTCTGCGTATCTCAGCCGTTGACGTTTGCGTCTTCAGCACCCCTGATTTTTTATGCGGTTGTTCGCATATATTGTACGCCTGCAGACCTGTTTTGTCAAGTATTTTTTTAAAAAATGCAAAAAAATTGTCAAACCTCTTGTCAAATAAGGGAATATCTGTTATAATGACCGTATAGAAACTTTTGAAAGGAGTTTGTATACCATGAAAAGAATTCTTGCAATTATCCTGGCTGCACTGATGCTGTGCTGCGTTTTCGTTGCTTGCGATGAAAAGGAAGAGGAAAAGCCCTCCAGAGAAACCCCTGCAGCAACGACCGAAGCTCCGACCGAGGAGCCTACCACCGAGGAACCCACTACCGAAGAGGCAACCACCGATGACGGCGTTCCGGATCTGATTGACGTTTACATTGACGTTTGGGAAGATAAGTCCCAGACCCCTCAGGCAATCGCTCCCAACCATAAGGGCGTTGGCATTCGCTTTGTCATTCCCGAGGGCGGCTACCTGTACGAGAGCAGCGTTTTGGCTCCCAGCTACAGCGATGACCTGGGCAGCCTGAATATCAAGCTGTTTGCATGGAACACTGACTTTGAGACCACTGTTGCTGCTGAGCCTCTCCAGCTGGATGAGTTTATTGACTTTGCAGACAACAGCTCGCTGAGCTGCGAATACGAGGAAGGTAAGTTCGGTGCAGGCACTTATCTGCTGCTGGTTTGCGATGGCGTTGACGAGCAGGGCCAGGGCGTTGGCGTCTGGATGGACAACACCATTAAGGACGAGTACCTCAAGGAAGAGGTTGCAAAGTATGAGATCGCTTCCTTTGTAAACGGTAAGGAAAACAAGAAGAAGATCGGTAAGTTCTCTCTGACTATCGTTGAACCCGAGGAAGAATAATACCATATTGCACAACAAGACAGGGCATGTATATGCCCTGTCTTACATTTTTGCCGATTTTTGATTTTTTGTGCAAATTCTCTTGCAAATGCGTACAAAATGTGTTATAGTATTAGGTGGAAAAAATTATTTGTGAAAGGTGGAATACATCCATGACTTACAACAAGAAGAATATTGAAGACATCAACGTTGCCGGCAAAAAGTGCCTGGTTCGCTGCGACTTCAACGTACCCGTAAAGGACGGCGTGATCACCTCCGAGAAGAGAATCGTAGAAGCTCTGCCCACCATCAAGTACCTCAAGGAACAGGGCGCTATGGTGATCCTTTGCTCTCACATGGGCAAGCCCCACAACGTGTTTGACAAGGAGCTCAAGCTGGACAAGAAGGAGATCGCAAAG
>JAFTQX010000022.1 GCA_017462545.1 Clostridia bacterium | reverse complement strand
CTTTCGATTTTTTCTTTTTCCATGCTTTTGTTCCTTTATCAATTTTATGCCGCCACATACGGCTCTTTGTTTTAACCGTTTTCTCTATTATACCGCCGTTTTTCTCGTTTTGCAAGAGGTGCGGCAAAATTCCTGTGTCTCGGCATATTGCACAAATTTTTATTTGTTTTTTCTACAATTCAATATATTCCATTTTTAACCGTTCTGTGTTATAATATATTTTGTAATATTGTTTCATTATCTTGAAAAAACAATAAAACGCGATGTACGCGTTTTTTCGCATAAATACATACTTGAAAGGAATTACCATGAAAAAGAAGCTTACCGTCTTTTTGTCCCTTTTGTGCGTAGCAGCCATGCTGCTGCCAACCGTTGCATCCGCCCTGCCGATGAGCGACTATACCGGGCAAGCAGAAGCTCTGAAAAACCACGCATTTTACGACTATTTCCCCACTTACACAGGCAACAATTTTGACGGCTATAGCGGTCCTTACACGGTAGGAAGTTTCCCTCTCTCCGATCCGACTAAGCCGATCACATTTCACCAGTTGATCTATAAATACAGTATTCTTGGCCAAGCCGTTACAACAGCAGACGGCGACGGAGACCAATGGAATTATGGCGGTATATATCTTGGTTCTAACAAGGAAAAGTTGATTTTAGCCAATGATTATGCCACCACGATTTCTTACCATGCACCGGAAAACGGTATCGTCAAGATCTCGATGGATGCGTTGAGCACAAGCAATGCTGAATCCAAAACCGACATCCCGTTTGGCTCTAAGTTTGCCATTTTCAAGAACGGCGTTAAGATCTGGCCCACAAAAGACACCGGTGACGAGCACGGCTATTATGTATATAACACAACAACTGTTCATAAGGCTTGGTCGAGTGTCAGTTATCTTGCTTCAGCACAGGCGTTTGAAGCATTCCCCTCCGCCCTTCCCGTGCAGAAGGGTGACGTTATCAGTTTTGCCATGGCAAAAACACAAAGCAACCTGGGAATTATGCGCCCCCGCGTAACCTACACCACCTACTGTGGCGAGACCTATTCTTACAGCGAGAGCTTTTGCGGGCTGCAGGGGGGCGGCGGCTATTATGCCGGCTATTCTCCGAAGGGAAGCCAGGCTGTGTATGCCATGCCGAGCTATGATGGTGCAAGCGAGACCTTTGGCGGCAAGAGCGGTGCCGGCACGATTGGAAAGGGTACTCTCACGGTCGAGAGCGGCTGTGACACGGTTCTGCTTTTCCGCTCGCCGATCATTGCAACCTATAAGCTGACCTCCCCCGCATTTGCCACCACAAAGAACGTAGCCTTTACCGCCACCATTTACCGCGCGGATGGTACAACCAGCACGGTCAAGCAAAGCAGCTATACTCCCTCTTCTTCTTCGTTTGGAGAGACAAGCGACATTTATCTTGACCGTGGTGACGTGCTTGCCATGCGATTTTCGGCAAATGAAACGGCAAGTGTCACCTTTGACCCCACCATCTCCTCCACCTACACCGTACATGCAACCAGCAAAAACGGCGAGGCCATGAAACCGCTGCTCAGTAGCTTTGCCCTTGCACCCGACATTTGCCTGGATGCGGTCAGTGCCTCGCTTGCAGGCGATATCAGCCTGCATCTTTACGCCTATTTCAGCGAGGATATGCTGGCGGATGCCGAGGAATACGGCGTTCTGATCTTCCCTGAAGGGGAGAGCAGCTACACCTACAACGAGGCCTATGCCCTCTCGAACGGCGTGCTTGACGCGGACAGCGGTGAATACCGGTATACCATTACCGGCATTGCCGCCAAGGAGATGACCGATCTGGTCTATGCCCGCCCGTACGTTCAAACGGCAAACGGCTACCGCTACGGCGAGCTGCGCACGGCAAGCGTGCGCTCCTATGCGGAAAGCCTGCATAGCAGCTACAAGGGGAGTGTAACCGATGAGGGGCGTGCATTGTACACGCTTTCCTGCGCCATGCTCAATTACGGTGCAGAGGCACAGACCTATTTCGGATACAAGCAAAACGATCTTGCCAACACAGGTCTTGATGAAAACGAAAAACAGATCAAGACCGGTGAATACACCGATATTACAACACTCTCCGGTACATCTACCATGGAGGGGATCGCCTTCCATGGCGCATCACTCATTCTTGACGATCTGCCTGCCATTCGTGTTTATGTGGCCACCATGTCGGGAATCTCGGTAAGCAATGTCACCGTAGAGGTCTCCATGAACGAGGATTTTTCAAGCAAGACCTCCTTGCCCCTGCAGTGGTCGGAGGAAAAGAGTGCTTACTATGTAACGCTGAACGGCATTCCTGCCGCGCGCATGCGCACACCACTCTATTTCCGCATAACAGACGGCACCGGCGTCAGCCAAACGCTGACCTACAGCGCAGAGTCTTATGCGGCTCGCAGCCAGGCAGGCGGCTATGCCAGCCTTTCTGTCACGGAGCGGCTCTTTGCCTATGCGGATGCAGCAGAAGTCTATGCTACCGTTTCCGGCCAAGCAAAGGACGGCATTGAGATCTCTGCCCAGGCACTTGCCGACGCCATTCGCGCAGGCACGGTTGTTGAAAACGGCGTTTACCACATCAAGGACGCATCTCCTCTGCTCTTCCATTCCGCAGATGCCAATACGACCTATGATGCCAAGAACATTACTGTATATATCACCCTTCCCCTGACACTGAACAACACCGACAACTTGCAGCTTTCCAACCTGCATCTGGTGGCAACCAATACCAGCCTGACGGCCGTACGTATTGCACGGAGCAACAGCACGGTATTGGAAAATGTCACCGTCTCCGGTCATGCGGCTGTTGGCATTTCCCTTGAAAATGCCTCAAATGGCATTTTCCTGCGCGGCACCGATGTGGCAGGCGAGATCGGCACCGGTATTTCGCTTGCGGGTGGCACAAGCGAGGTTTACATTACCAACACGGTGATTGATGTAACAACGGTTGGCATAGAGGACGCCAGCACGGGTGGCGCCTATATCAAAGGCAACGAAATCACCGCCGACATGGACGGTGTTGTGCTGCAGACAAACGGCAGCGAGCTGCGCGATAACACCATTGCCGCCGCAGGCAAAAGCATTTATATCAAAAATGCAGTAGACGTACTTGTCGCCCGCAACACGGTGATCGGCTCGATCATTTGTGAGGACAGCGACAACGTAGTTATTCTGAAGAATACCGCGACCACGCTGACCGCGACCGCCAACAAGCATCTATATACCGTCAGCAACACGCTTTCCGGTAGATTGACACTCACAAGCAACAATTACATGATCGCAGACCTCAATGTCGAGACCGCCGTTACCGCGACCGACAACCAAAACCATAACGGCGATGATGTAACCGACGTAGACGCGCGTCTTGCCTACGGCGCAGATGAAAGCCTGCTGCCGCATGTGGATAAGGACCAATTCCTCCACTATGAGCGCAAAACCGAAATGCGCGTGGGCGATGGTAAAACGGCCACCTTCTCCGGCTATGTCGCAGCAACGCTTGCGGCAGAGGACGAGGTTATCATCGCCCCCGGTGCCTACACCTTAAACGGCCGCATGATCTTTAACAATTTAAAGGATAAGACCATCTACGCCTTTGGCGTTATGCTGGAGCAGCAGACGCAGCTATGGCAAATGATCAGCGTGGAGAATGGCACAGACGGACTCGCCTTCATTGGTCTGACAATTGGCTTTGCTCGCCAGTCCTGCGGACAGGTTTACGTGCTGGAAAAAATGGGCAGCAATCAGCTGCGCGTGTTAACCGGCGCGGGCATGGTGAACGAATTTGGTAACACAGACCCCGAATATTATGACACCACCGGCATGGGCGCGCAGCGCCAGGGAACCTTCTATGCCTACTGCGATACCGGCTTTAACAGCATCACAAAAAATTCTGACGGCACCATGACAATGGCTGTATCTGCCTCCGTATATTCCAGAATTGAGGCAGGCGACATTCTCACCTGCCGCGCGACCAACGGCGGCACCACGATTGCCATCTACAACTCGGCAGACGTCAGCTTCCGTGACATGGTGATCTATGGCAACGCCAGCGGCTTTGCCTTTGTAGAGGGCAGCAACAAAACGGCTACCACCTACTACCGTGTAGCCGACACGACCAAGAGCGGCGCGCTGATCACCAAAGAGGAATATGACCGCTATCGTGCGATGGAAAGCGCATACGGTGTATCCCTTGAGGTTTCTGTAGACGATAACGGCAATTATCGCGGTTCTCTGCCTCACATCGGCTCAATTGATGCCACGCACACCACCAAGTGCAAGGAAGGCTCCAAGGCGATCTCCTGCCTCTTTGAAAACATGTGTGATGACGGCACCAACCAGAATGCCCAGCATGGCCGTCTGCATGCCGTAACCGACAACGGCGACGGCACCACCACCATCACCTACAAGGGTAACTTCTCCGAATGGTCGTACAGCCAACTGACAAACGACACAACACCAAAAACTCTAAATCCGGGCGGTCTGTGCCACCCCTTCACCAAGGGAGATCGCGTTTACATCTACACCAGCGCAGGCCAACTCGTCTGTGACACGCCTGCCCTCACCGATACCACAAGCGGAGACAATATCACCATTGACTGGACGACGGAGGACGGCGTAGGAAAAGGTTGCACCACCGGCTCAGCGCCTATCCGTTACGTAACGGTAGCCACCTCAGCTGTGAACTTTGCCGCACTTAACGGATACGATCTTTCGGCAAACAGTTGGAAAAAAGACAACAAGGTTCTGATCGACAACATGAGCATGGCCTCCAACGGGTTCCTGTTTGATAACACTTTGGTACGCAACATTCGTTCTCGCGGTCTGCTGATCAAGGCATCGGATGCTACCATCAAAAACTGCTCGCTGATCAACATTGGCATGGGCGCGGTTGCTATCCATTATGAGATTCTTTGGGGCGAGTCCGGTGTTACCGAAAACCTGAATGTGCAGAACAACCTCATTCAGCATACAGGCTACTTCAAAAACCAGGACATTTACAGTCCCGTATCCATCTACGGTCTTGGCACAAAGGCTGATGAGGATTATCTGCTCTATAAGAACATCAATATCACAGGCAACCATATCGTTGACCGCACGACCGATTATGCCGTATACGTCAACTCGGCCAAGGATATCACCATTGAAAACAATTATTTCGGTCCTCGTAAGGGGTACACGGCGGACAATGATCTCAATCCGGCCATTCACATCTTCTGCGCGAAGAATGTCGAGATCAGCGGCAACACGTATCCCACCAATCTGAACTCGGCAAGCACCCGCGTGAAGTTCGATAACGCCTCTTATATTTATGGTACCGATATCAACGGCACGCTCTACTCGAAAGAGCCCTCCTCTGACTACCGCCCTACCCTCAGCGGTACCACAGTCACCTACAAGGGCAACTGGGATTACGGCTATATGCCCACCACCAGCATATCCTATACACCGTATAATTATTACGACACCTCATCCGGCTGGATCGTTGCCTCCGGCTATGAACTGTGGGATGGAACCGGAGCCTCTTACCTCCCGTCCAAACGCGGAAGAGGCGGTTTCTATGCCACCCACGAATACCGCATGGCGGCGCAGAGATATTACAACGTAGCCTTGCGCTATACGGCTCCGCAGGCAGGCACCATCAATATTGCCTTGGACTCTATCATTCTTCCGAGTGATAACTTTGGCGGCGACAGCAGCTACTTTGCCATCTTTAAAAACAATCAAATGATCTGGCCGGGCAGCGGCAGCTACTACACCAACACGGACCAATGGTATACCGTTTCCAAAACAACCGACATCACGGCGCTGAAGGCTTCGATCGGCAACGCGCTGACGAATATATCGGTTGCAGAAGGGGATGAGATCTATTTCGTCTCGCGTCGAAACAGCAGTTGGTCCAGCATGGCCATCAGTCCGACCGTTATCTGGCATCTCCCGACAACCCTAGAGAGCAGCACCATGGCGGTCGGAACAGCCAACTGGCCCTCCTACACTGCACCTACCGTAACCGGGGACGGCTTCAACGGCTCGTTTGACGGCTTTAACGGCAAGTGGACGATTGGTTATCTACCTCTTGCGGGTGGTGCCTACACTACTTATGGCGCTATGTTTAACAACAGCCAAAGCATTCTGATGCCGTCCGGCGCCTCCAGTGCCTGGTCACATGGCGGCATGTATCTGCCCGAGGGACGATTTGCGCTGGTCAGCGGCTATGCAACCGCCCTGACCTACCACGCGACCATGGCGGGCAACGTATCATTAACGCTCAACAAGCTGATGGCCGATTCTAACAACAGTAACGTGGTTTATGGTGCCAAGTTTGCCATTTTTGTCAACGGCGAACGCGTATGGCCGACAACAAGCAACGCCGGCGACCCGAATGGCTATTACGTTTACACCAGCGGAACGACCACACACCCCGCCCGTGCGGCGCTCTCCTTCTTGGAGGCAGCACAGGCATATGAGCCGTTCCCCACGAATCTCTCGGTCAAGGCCGGAGACCTCATTCAGTTTGCCATGGTACATGGTGGTTCTGAAATGGGCTACTGCGAGCCTTGCGTGACTTACAAATAACCAATAAAAAAATGAACCGTTCCTCGGAGCGGTTCATTTTTTATTATGAAAAGAGGAAGTCCATCAGGCGTGAGGCGTTTCCATCAAACAGATAACCGGCAATGCCTGCCGCACGCGCGCCCTCGATGTTTTCCGCACGGTCGTCCACAAAGACGCAGGTCGCAGGGTCTAGCCCATAGGTATCAAGCAGGTGGCGATAAATGGCAAGCGAGGGCTTAACGATGCCAAGCGGGCCGGACATGACCATACCATGAAAGCCGGCAAGGCCGGGCAGCTCTGCTGCGTGGGCAGCGAACTCACGCGAGATGTTGGAGAGAAGATAGATCCCCCGTCCCTCTGCCCGCAGACGGGCAACAACAGCTCCCATGCCGGGCACGCCGGGCAGGGTGCGATACCAGCCCTCACAGGCCGCTCTCATGGCGGCGTGCAAGCGAGGCGGCAGGCGTTTTGCTGCCAAAGCACACCACTCCTCAAGCGAGAGCGTGCCATCGTCAAGACGGTCACAATATAGACGGTCAAAAAACCCCGAGGCAAAGAGCGATACATCTGCCTCTTCCACATAATGGCGGGCAATATCCCGCTCACGATAAACGGCAAGCGTATTGCCGTAGTCAAAGATCACATTCTGATACATAAGGTCTACCTCCGTTTTTCAGTATACCAAAAAGAGCGAATTTTGTCAAGGTTCGCCTTGCATTATGCGTAAATACATGCTATAATACTAGGAGAAATGAGGTGCTATGATGACAGTTGTTGATCGTTTTTTGAAATATGTTTCCTATCCCACCACATCAAACCCGCACGCAGATGAGGCCACCTATCCAAGCAACCCGGAGGAACTGGTGCTGCTCTCTGCCCTGAAAGAGGAAATAGAGGCGATGGGACTGCAAGCCGACATGGACGAATACGGCTATGTCACCGCCACGCTGCCCGCAAACGTTGAGGGAGCGCCTGTGCTTGGCCTGCTTGCCCATGTAGATACCTCTCCTGCGGTGAGCGGACGGGAGATCCGCCCGCGCATCATCCGTTACGCAGGCGGTGATATTGTGCTGGATACGGCCGGCGAACACAAGATCGGCACGGCCGACAACCCGGAGCTTGCCCACTATATCGGCAAGGAGCTGATCGTAACCGATGGCAGCACGCTGCTGGGAGCAGATGACAAGGCAGGCGTAGCAGAGATCATGACGCTGCTTGCCACGCTGCTGGAGAATCCTTCTTTGCCGCACGGAAAAATCCGCGTGGCGTTCACGCCGGATGAGGAGATCGGTCGCGGAACCGATCATTTTGATGTTGCCAAATTCGGTGCGGACTTTGGCTACACGGTAGATGGCGGCGAGCTGGGCGAGATCGAATACGAGAATTTTAACGCGGCAGCAGGCGAGCTGCATATCACAGGGGTGAGCGTGCACCCCGGCAGCGCCAAGGGCAAAATGAAGAATGCTGTGGATATCTTTGCCGATTTTCACGCAGGTCTGCCACGCGCAGAGCGTCCCGATGCCACCAAGGGATATGAGGGCTTTTACATGGTGGATGAGATCACGGGCGGCGTAGAATCTCTGCATGCTGCCTACATCATCCGCGACCATGACCGCGCACGGCTAGAAGAACGCAAGGCATACTTCCTTTCGCTTGCCAAGCGAGTTGACGAAGCGTGGGGTGGCGGTTGTATACAAGCCACGGTAAAGGATAGCTACTACAACATGGCGGAGATCGTCAAGAAGCATCCGCACCTTGTCGAAAACGCCAAGGCTGCCATGCTTGCCTGCGGGGTAGAGCCGCGCGTGAATCCCATTCGCGGCGGCACAGACGGCGCGCGGCTATCCTACGAGGGGCTGCCCTGCCCCAATCTATCCACCGGCGGTCTCAATTTCCATGGCAGACAGGAATATATTCCCGTCAAGAGTCTTGAGACGATGGTGGACGTACTGGTTCATCTGGTAGGGCTTTACGCAAAGGAGGCAGCGCATGGCATATAAAATCATTTTTTGTGATCTTGACGGTACGGCACTCGACGAGCATGCTGAACTGAGCCGCGAGAATGCCGAGGCCATTCACGCGCTTGCTGCGCGCGGCATTCTGTTCGTCCCCACGACCGGGCGGGCACTCGGTGAAATTCCCGCAAGCGTGAGGGAGCATCCCGATATCCGTTATTTCATTACCTCCAACGGTACCGCCATTTGGGATCAGCAGGAGGGGCGTTTCATAGAGAAAAGCTGCATCAGCGGTGAGCGGCTGGATGTGATTCGCGGTATGATTCCCGACTACATCATTTTGCGGAATATGCACCGCAACGGCGTTTCCTGCTTTGATGGACCTGCCTTTGCCAATTACCCCTATTACAGCATGACCGATTATTATCACGATTGTCTGGTAGACTTTAGCGAGCAGCTTGATGATTTTAGCGATGAGCTGAAAAAAACGACCGAGGTAGAAATGTTTGCCCTGTTCTTCAAATACAAGGAAGAGCTGCAGGCCTTTGCCGAGCGGTTGACAACAGCGGGCGGCTTTCATATCACCTCCTCTACCGAGCTTGCATTGGAGATCACCATTGCGGGGGCCGGCAAGGGGGCAGCCATCCAGAAATTCGCTGCAAGGATGGGAGTTTCCCTTGAGGAAACGATCGGCATCGGTGACAGCAAAAACGATATCACGATGCTGGAGGCAGTCGGCCTTGGGCTGGCGGTTGAAAACGCCTGTGATGCCTTAAAGGAGCACGCAGACCGCCAAATCTGCCGCAATGACGAGCACCCGATCCGCTATGTATGGGAGCACATTGTATAAAGCAACACGCAAAACACCCCTGTTCACAAAAACTTTTCTCTTTTTTCTTGATTTGCTCTTGCTTTTATACGCCAAACACGATATAATGAGATGATACAAAAATTTCTAAAAACCAAAGGAGGTTTCCCATGTTCCAATTTTTACTGACCGGCACAACCGCGCCCGGCAACAACGGCGGCAATCCCGATCCGTGGCCTACCATTATTATGCTGGTCGTCTTTGTGCTTTTGATGATCTGGATGTTCTCTTCCAACAAGAAGAGACGCAAGGAGGAAGCCAACATGCTGAATTCCCTTGAGGTGGGTGATGAGATCACCACTATCGGCGGCATCATCGGCGAAATCGTCAGCATGAAGGAAGACACCATCACCATCGAGACCAGCAAGGCCGGCACCAAGATCCGTTTCCTGAAGACCGCTGTCCGCTCTGTTGATGTTCGCGCAGCGGACAAGAGAGCACCCCAGCAGCCCGAAGAGGAAACAGACAAATAATTTCATTCATAACAAAAAAGCCTTCGTCATATATTCTACCAAGTAGAATATTTACGGAGGCTTTTTTGATGGATGCTTCTCTTTCTTTGGGACCGAACAAAAAGAACCATTCGCTTTTATCCTGTGTGGTGCGCGGTATATTGGTATCAGCCTTGCTGATGCTGCTGCTTTTGCTGGCGGCCACAGCCATCGCTTACCGCAGCGATGACCCGGCAGCCAAGGTAACACCGCTAGCCTATGCTGCCGCACTGCTGACTTTTCTTCTCGGCGGCCTGTTGAGTGCGCGACGGCGTGGCCGACAGGGGCTGATCTGCGGGGGGCTGACCGGGCTTGGGCTGGTCATGCTGTTTCTTGTCGGCTATTTGGTCATGCTCGGAGATGGTGAGGCCGATCTTGGTCGCTTGCTGCTTTCTTACTCCGTATTGCTTGCCGTTTCTATCCTTGGCGGTGGAATAGGCAGCGCAATGCCCGCCGGCGGCGCGCGGCGTGTGCGCCATCCTAAACGGCGCTAATATCCGCCCCCAGCGCACGAAGCTTCAGAAGCAGATCCTCATATCCGCGCTCAATATAAGAAGGCGAATGCAGAACGCTCTCCCCTTCTGCCGCACAGGCGGCAATCAACAATGCCGCCCCGGCACGCAAATCGGGCACGCATAGCTCAGCACCATGCAGTTGCCCGCCTTGGATGCAAGCACCATCCCCCTGCAGGCGGATATCCGCACCCATTTTTTGCAGCTCCTCCACATAGCGAAACCGGTGACGCCATATTGTCTCACACACCCGGCTCTCGCCCAAAGAGACCGAAAACAAGGCGGCCATTGGCGGCTGCAGATCGGTTGGAAAGCCGGGAAAGGGCGCGGTGGTGATCGTGCTGCCGCGCAAGCGCGCAGTAGCAAACAGGCTGATGCGCCGTTCCTCACAATCCACATCCGCTCCCATCTTACGCAACACATCCGTCAAGGGAGAAAGATGGGTGGGGTCTACCCCCATCACAGTCACCGCCCCCTGCGTAGCGGCAGCGGCTAACAGATAGGTACCCGCCTCGATCATATCGGGAATGACAGAATAGGAGCAGCCGCGCAACGTTTTTACCCCGCGAATACGAATGGTTGCCGTGCCTGCACCGCGAATATCGGCACCACAGCGGTTGAGATAGGCGGCAAGGTCTACAATGTGCGGCTCACGCGCGACATTTCGGAGTACGGTCTCTCCTTCTGCGCGTACGGCAGCCAGCATGGCATTCACCGTTGCCCCCACGGAAACGGTATCAAAGGTAATGGCAGCACCATGCAGATGGTCGGCCCGCACGCAGATCGCCTCATCCTCTACCGAGACCGTGGCCCCCAGTGCCACAAAGGCCTTGATGTGCTGGTCGATCGGGCGACCGCCAAAATCGCAGCCGCCAATGCAGCCAACGCGCCCCACACCAAATCGGCCAAGACACGCGCCAAGCAGATAGGCAGAGGCACGCATACGGCCGGTCAACGGATCCGGCTGCGCGGGCGGGAATGCATGGTTGGTATTCAACTCGTATGTAGCGCGATCTACCCGCGTAACCGCCACACCCATGCCGGAAAGAATGGCAAGGGCCAGCTCCACATCCCGAATGGCGGGCAGATTGCCGATCAGCGAAGGCCCCTCACAGAGCAGCGTAGCGGCAAGAATGGGCAAGGCGGCATTCTTGGAGCCGCCAATACCAACGCGACCGCGCAAGGCACCGCACGGTCGCACGATCAGTTTTTCCATATAAAACCCCACGCGGCATAGCCGCGTTTTCTTTTTGGCGTATACCGTTTTGTAGCAAAACGGTCTCATTGGTAGTATACGCGGCAAAAAGAAAAGGGTGAAAAACGCGCGTCCTTACGACGCGCGTTTTTTCTCATGTTTTATTTTTATAATAGGCAACAGCCAGATCAACGACCATGCCATAGCTGCGCGTGCCCTCTGTGCCCTGTATTTGCAGATAGGCATCGTTCACCGCGCCGCTGATCTCACCAACCACAGAGTCTTCATACTTTTCGTAAAAATCCCAATAAGCAATGATCTCCTGCCGCACCTCACGGCTATATCCTCCGACCAACTGCTCATAGAGCTTTGGATCGGCACGATAAAGGGCAGACGAAACATATTCCAGCATACTGAAATAGCCGCTGTAACGGATATAGGGATCATCAGACGCAATGCAAGCAAGAAAGGTAACAAAGTTGGCCTCGTTTTCCCGCGCGATGCCGCGCTGGTGTGCCAGCTCATGGGCGGCAGTAAAGGGGAGCGTATAATCGGGAAAGGCTACATTGAGATTCGCCTCGCCTGTCATATAGGTATACACACCCGTGATATGGGTGTACGACATGGCATCACTAAGGCTGACCGCCTTGACACGCGTAGACATCGTTTGCAAAAACGCATGCTCATCCCCCAATGCTTCATAAGCATCCAAAAGGCGGTTATTCATCTCCGCAACCGAATAGGGCATAATGGATGCCCCTTCTGCCCGCGCAAATTCAGCGGAAAGACGATTGGTTTCCTCTAACAGGATTTCTGCTGTATCGTAAAGCTCCTCTTTAGAAACATTCACACGATCCAGCGACAGAAGCTGATCGAGTGAGGTGGCGTGATAGCCGCAACCAATGGTAAAGACAAACAGCGTATAAAGCGTGCCAAGCACCGCCAGTATAGATGAAAAGAATCGCCAAAAACCCCTCTTGTCTCTTGCAAAAAAGACCGCACAAACAATCAGGATGACCAGCAAGGCAGGAAGCGCGATCAAAACCGTCTCCGCAATGGAGAACGGCAGAATGTTGCTGACCTTGGCAAGAAGAAACCGCACAGCTGCGGCAACGCTGCGATTGATAAAATCCGCAAACGGCGTGAACAGGCTTGACATGATATGCACAATTGCCGCAAGCAGCGTCAGCGATAACAGCACACGCGGCACAAGCGGTACATAGGTCCTCACGGTCTGCCATACGCGCATGGCGGGATGTTGCTTTTGTTCTTCTTCCATCTTTCAAACCTCACTATAATATTGAAGCATATCGGGCGGCAACGGTGCCTCGACCGTCATACGTCCACCCGCGGGGTGCGGAAAGGAAAGGCAGGCGGCATGCAGCGCCTGGCGCCAAAAATCGGTAGAGCCGCCGTAGAAATCATCACCGGCGATAGGCAGGCCACGCGAGGCAAGTTGTACGCGCAGCTGATGCGTGCACCCCGTGCGCGGGCAAAGTCGCAAAAGGAATTTTCCATGCTGCTCGCCTACTGTTTCATAATCGGTCACGGCAAGATCCCCTTCCCCCTCGGGAACGACCACGCGGCGAATGATGCCATCCTTCTCTCGCGCGATATAGTCGATCATGCGCCCTGCGCGAGAAGATGGAGCACGGAGTGTGATCGCGTAATAGGTTTTTTCTATTTCTCCCTTGATCATCGCACGCGAAAAAAAGCCTGCCGCCAGCTGATTGCGGGCCAGCAGCACCACACCGCTGGTATCTCTGTCCAGCCGCGTAATCGCGCGAAAAACGATGGGGCATCCACAGGCAGCTGCTATAGCATCTGCCAAGGTATCGCCGCGATGACCGTAAGACTGGTGCGTGGGCATATCGGCGGGCTTGGAAAGAGCAATCAGCCACTCATCTGCTGCCAACACGGGAAAAGGGAGCTTGTCGGCATCCGGCAGGGGCATCGCATCCCCTTCTCCATCACCAAGATGCAGATAAAGCTCATCACCAGCCGCCAGAACGTAGCGTACAGTCTTTGGCTGTCCATTGACGGCAATAGCACCGTTTTCATGCTTTAAGGCCGAGAGGCAACGAGCAGAGATGGAAAAACGGGTGCGAAGAAACTCACGGATACACATGCCGCTTTCCGCTTCGCTGATGCATATATTCATCACAGCCTCCCACAGTTACAGCAAAGCAGGCAGAGCGGCGGCTCTGCCTGCTTGCGGTTTTATTTTCCCACATAGGTGTCAAAAAATTCGGTTAATGCCGCTAAAACCTGCTCAGGCGAGACAAGAAAGCTCATTCCATGGTCAGCCCCTTCTACGGAAACCATCTTTTTTTCGCCGCCCGCAGCGGCAAAAAGGCGTTCTCCCATCTCGTAAGGGACAAAATCATCTGCCGTACCATGCACAAACAGCTTTGGCAGCGGTGACTGCGCAACAGCCGCCATGGCGCTGGTCTCGTACGGATCAAAATGGGCAAGGACACGGCAAAGCCACATCACCCCCGGCATAATCAGCGGCAGAGGCAAGCGCATGCGCCGACCAACATGGCAAAGAATATCCACAGGCGTGGAATATCCGCAATCGGCAATGATGCCGACCACGCTGCGCGGCAACGCCTCGGCAGATGCCATCATCACGGTGGCAGCCCCCATAGACATCCCATCCAACACGATCTTATGAGAAGCGCCAAAGCGCTCGGCAAGGTAGGTGGCCCATGCCACGCAATCACGCCGCTCATGGATACCGAAGGTAATATACTTCCCTTCGCTCTCGCCGTGGGCGCGCTGGTCAACCAGCAGAACATGACAGCGACGCTCTTGCATATAGTACGAAAAAATGCCGCTGAAATCGTTTTCACCATACGAACGGTAGCCGTGGAAAAGCACGACCGTGCCAATGGCATTTTCAACGCTGTACAGGCGGCCAAAGAGCGAAAGCCCATCATGCGAGCGGATGCGCAACGGCTCGTACGGCATCGCCTCTACGGTGGCAAGCGTTTTTTCTACAGACGCGCGGTATTCGCCGAGATAGGCCAATGTTGCTTCTCGTTTGGCGCGCCCTTGCTTTTTATGGCGCCGAAAAGCGTAGCGAAAAACCGCTATACAAGTAAGAACATAGATAAGTAAAAAAAGGACAAGAGCAAGCAATATCACCGCAAGGATCGGATGCATACCATCACCTACCGTTACGTGGAATACCAAAGCTGCCAAGCACCGAGCCGTCACTGAGGAGATGGGTAAAGGTAACGCTGCCATCACGCAGAACGATGCCCGTACAGGCATACCCATCCTGATCCAAGCGAGATCCAACAATGACCGGGTAACGGTGATGGATCTTGGCTCGTGCATCATCGGCAGGGTAATACTCAAAGCGGTGGCTGTGACCACCGATAAAGAAATCGGGATTCATGCGGTTGAGCGCACGACCAAAGATGGCATAGGTCTCCGGCATGATGTCAAAGCCGCCGTGCATCGCGGTGCTTGTCATAAAAGCAATATGTGAGATGGCCATGGTATACTTGGCCTCCGGCATTTTCATGCGGGTAAGATCGCGTGCCTCAGCGATACGATACTGCTCAAAGCAGTTGACACCGCCATATTCGATATTCGAGTCCAGCTTATCCTCTCCACAATCAATCACCACACCGCCGATTGGGCCGAGGGTAAAGTTAAAGTAGGTCTTATCGCCATCGGTAGCAATATGCTCGGGCAGCAGTTCTGCCAGCTTACCGCGCGTATCGTGATTGCCACGGCCAACGATAACAGGCATCTCTCCACCGCTGAGGCGGCCGATAAAGGCATTGATATCGACCAGCATCTCTTCTGTTTCGATTTCGCCGATATCACCGTTGATAATATAAAAATCTACCTCGCCGAAGGCGCGAGCGGCACGTTCTGCCGCAGAATAATTATCGGGATTGTAGTTGCCGTGCACATCAGCAATATAAACGGCACGGATATCCTCCGTTTTGGTGATGGGGCGGAAGGAGAAGGTTCTGCTTTCTTCCTCCGGGGCGGAGACAGAAAAATACGCCTTTCTCTCGCTTACCTGGCGATATAGAACGGTGTAGGCACGCGCACTGTCAAGTAGCTTTTGCGGAACGGTAAACTTGTGCACCTTTCGCTCGGTACGGTAAACGCCGTAGCCCGGCTCATAGATATCACGACTGCCGATCCGCAGGCGGCATGCGCCCGGCTCAATCAGATTGATAACGATCTGATAATCAGAGTGAATGGCAAACACATTGGGGAAACAGGCGAGAAAGTCTTTCATATTTTTATCCGCTACTGCGGCTCCTTTTCGTTATTCGGTCTTATCCGCTAAAACAAAGTAGGCATCCAGCGTTATATCCTCGGTAACAACATCATTTTCAAAATCCCATAGCTCTCCATCAAGCATCCAGCCCGCAAACACATATCCCTGTTCCAGCATTTCCTTCCATTCGTCGGTTTCGGTAAAGCGATGCGGCACATCCTGATAGGCATCCCCTGCTCTATCACCATAATAGACAGCGCTCTGCGCACGAACGTAATCGCCAATGCGGTACTTTACGAGATATTCACGCCGGATCCAGTTTGCCTCCAGACGAATATCCTCCGTAATGGGCGTCTCATAAAAATCATACTTTGTACCGTTGCAGTACCAGCCCTCCAGCTCATACTGCTCATCCCCGGGGAGTGACCAAGCCAACGCATACTTTCCGCGCACGACCTTTTCGGTATATTCGCGCGGCCCCGCTTCGGACGGCATAGCAAAGGAGTAGGTAACGTTACAATATTCGATCTCCGGCAGCGAGGGCTGTTCTCCCGTGCCGCAGCCAAACAACAATGCCGTGCATACAAGCAACAGCCAAATACAAGCATATTTTCTATGATTCCACATATGATCATCCTCTTATCGGAATAATGTGAAAATTAGTATATCACACTTTGCATCATATTGCAAGTTTTTTTTGAAAAAGTCAACTTCTTTTTTTCATAAGCCCCCCTAAAAATCATGAAAAAAGCAGCAAAAAAGGTGCAAAAACGAGTTTTGCACCTTTTTGATATCTTTTACCGAATGATCAACTTTTCATCCGCAAAGTCTACCTTCAAAATAGTATCCGGTGCAGGGTCAGAGGCAATCAGACGGCGAGCAAGCAGCGTTTCCACCTTTGCCTGCAGGAACCGACGAAGCGGACGAGCACCATAGATCGGGTCGTAAGCGGAACGGATGATATAGGCGCGTGCTGCCGGTGTCAGCTCTATCCGCAAGCCGCGCGCCTGCATACGGCGAGAAAGATCAGCAAACAGAAGCTCCACAATTCCCTCCATATTCTCCTGCGTGAGGGGCTTATAAAAGACCGTCTCATCCAGGCGATTGAGGAACTCGGGGCGGAAGGAGCGGCGCAAAAGCGCCTCCACGGCGGCGCGACCACTTTCGCTGATCTCGCCATTTTCGATGCTGTCCAGGATGATATCCGAGCCGAGGTTGGAGGTAAGGATCAGAATGGTGTTTTTGAAATCAACCGTTCGCCCTTGGCTATCGGTAATGCGACCGTCATCAAGCACCTGCAGCAGCACATTGAAAACATCGGGATGTGCCTTCTCCACCTCATCAAACAGCACGACCGAATAGGGACGGCGGCGTACCGCCTCGGTCAACTGACCGCCCTCGTCATAGCCTACATAGCCGGGAGGGGCTCCAATCAGACGAGAGACCGAGTATTTTTCCATATACTCGCTCATATCAATGCGCACCATATTGTGCTCATCATCAAAGAGTGCCTCGGCCAATGCCTTGGCAAGCTCTGTCTTACCGACACCGGTAGGTCCCAAGAACAGGAAGGAGCCGATCGGGCGACGAGGATCGCGGATGCCGGCGCGGGAGCGCAGAATGGCATCTGCCACCTTTTCAACCGCCTCATCCTGTCCGATCACGCGGCGGTGCAAGATCTCCTCCAGACGCAGCAGCTTATCTCTCTCCCCCTCTACCAGCTTGGCGACCGGAATGCCGGTCCAACGGGCAACGATGCGGGCAATCTCTTCTTCATTCACCGTATCGCGGAGAAGTGTCGCCTGCCCCGTTTTTTCTTCTGCCTTTTTCTCTTCTTCGGCCAACTCACGTTGCAGCTCGGGCAGTCTGCCGTATTTTAATTCTGCAGCGCGGCTGAGGTCATAGCTCTCCTGTGCGCGCTCGATCTCGGCATGGACGCCTTCCATCTCCTCGCGCAGCTTCTGCACCCTTTCAATGCCGCTCTTCTCCCCTTCCCACTTGGCCTTCATTTCGTCAAAGCGGGCGCGCAGATTGGCAAGCTCCTCGCGAATCGTAGAGAGATGCTCAACCGAGAGCTTATCCGTCTCCTTTTTCAGAGCGGCCTCCTCGATCTCCAGCTGCATGATCTTACGGGAAATTTCATCCAGCTCGGTAGGCATAGAGTTCATCTCTGTTTTAATGAGTGCGCAAGCCTCATCCACCAGGTCGATGGCCTTATCGGGAAGAAAACGATCCGAGATATACCGATCAGAGAGCGTGGCTGCGGTAATCAGCGCACCGTCATGAATCTTGACCCCGTGATAGACCTCATAGCGATTTTTCAGACCACGCAAAATGGAAATGGTGTCCTCTACCGTCGGTTCGGGCACCAGCACGGGCTGGAAACGACGCTCAAGGGCGGCATCCTTTTCGATATATTTACGATACTCATTCAACGTAGTAGCACCAATGCAATGCAGCTCGCCGCGAGCAAGCAAGGGCTTTAACAGATTGCCCGCATCCATCGCGCCGTCCGTCTTTCCTGCGCCCACCACGGTATGCAGCTCGTCGATAAAGAGGATCACGCGTCCCTCACTCTTCTGCACCTCAGAGAGCACCGCCTTGAGTCGCTCCTCGAACTCACCGCGGAACTTGGCACCCGCAACCAAGGCACCCATATCCAGCGAGAAGAGCGTGCGGTTTTTGAGATTATCCGGCACGTCGCCCCGCACGATACGCTGGGCAAGCCCCTCAGCAATGGCAGTCTTACCAACACCCGGCTCACCGATCAGGCAGGGGTTGTTTTTGGTCTTGCGGGATAGAATGCGGATCACGTTGCGGATTTCCTCATCACGCCCGATGACAGGATCCAGCTTTTGCGCACGGGCAAGCGCAACAAGGTCTTGCCCGTATTTTTTAAGAACATCATAGGTATCCTCGGGGTTATCGGTATCTACATGGCGATTGCCACGCACCTCCTTCAAGGCAGAGAGAAAGCCTTCACGCGTGATGCTATGCGAGGCAAACAGCCTTTTGATGCTCTCGTTTGGCTTATCAATCAGACCAAGGAACAGGTGCTCGACCGAGGTATAGCTATCCCCCATCTTGGCAGCCTGTGCCTCTGCCTCGTTCAACGCGACATCCAAATCGCGCGAGACGTACAGCTTATCTGCCTCGCGACTGCCGCTGACCTTGGGCAGCTTATCAATTGCGGCACGCAGCTCGTTGGCAAGACTCATGGGAGCCATGCCCATTTTTTCCAGCAGGCCGCCCACCAGACCGTCAGGCGCGCTGACCAAGGCCAGCAACAAATGCTCCTGCTCCATCTGTTGATTGCCGCTGCCGCTTGCAAGGCTTTGCGCGTTTTGCAGCGCTTCTATGGTTTTTTGTGTTGCTTTTTGAAGATTCATCATGTTTCCTCCTTTATACAATCAGGCTTGAGGCATGTAAATACCGCGTATAGATCTCATCGATCTCTTGCGCGGCAGCTGCGGGATCATCCAACAGCTGAAAGAACATTTTCAACGCACGGTCAAAGGTGCGAATGTAGGCGGCGATCAGCTCGCCCAGGGTTTCAGGACTGACGGCAGCCGCGTCCGCACGACGGTTTTCACGCACGACAAGACGGCGGCTGTACTTCCCTTCCACGGCTTGCCAGGATATGCGTCCGATGTGCGTTTCCTCCACGCGCGCCCACAATCTGTAAAAACGCATCATATATTCGGTTAAGGCGCTGTTTTGCGTGCGCATGGATACGCGCAGCTCGCCAACCTCGCCATCCGGACTACGGAACAGCTCGACACTATACCGCACGGTGGGGTTATATTTATAAAGCAGCGCCGATCGAAGCGAAAGCATGGTATCTGACGGCTGCATCGCCAACTGAAAGCTCTCCTGCCCGTCAAGCAGGGCGGATATGCGGCCAAAGGCCTCCCGAATGCGCTGCTCGGGCGTGACATAGGAGGCATACTCGGCCAAAATTTGATTGACAAGGCCAGAGCGGTTGGTGTTTTGCAGATAGGCCAGGCGGTCGATCGCGGCAACCACGCCGTCATCCAGCATGAGGGAATATACACTTTTCATGGTAGTCTCCTTTTTCTTTCCTTCGCTTTTATTATACTCGCATTTCGTAATTTGTCAAGCATTTTATATAAATTTGTTTGCAAGTTTTTTATTTTCACAAACAAGTTTTGAAAAAGCGGCAGAACGAAAAGACCTTTTTTCATTTTTCCCGAAATTTCGGTGAATAAATCTTGTATCTTGCGGGAATTTGTGGTACAATATGAATCATAAATCATATGTCATACGCAACGGAGGAGTTCCTTTCATGTTAGATTTGAAGTTTTTAAGAGAAAACCCGGATGTGGTTCGCCAGAACATCCGTAACAAGTTCCAGGACAGCAAGCTGCCCTTGGTGGACGAGGTCATGGCGCTGGACGTAGAGCGCCGCAAGATCACGCAAGAGGCTGACAACCTTCGCGCCAACCGTAACAAGCTCTCCAAGCAGATCGGCGCGCTGATGGGTCAGGGCAAGCGCGAGGAGGCCGAGGAGATTAAGGCACAGGTGGCCGCACAGGCAGCACAGCTGGCCGAGCTGGAGGCCAAGGAGCCCGTGCTTGACGAGCGCATTAAGCAGATCATGATGACCATTCCGAACATCATTGATCCCTCCGTTCCGATCGGCAAGGATGACAGCGAGAACGTAGAGATCCAGAAGTACGGCGAGCCGGTTGTTCCCGACTTTGAAATTCCCTACCATACCGATATCATGGAAAGCTTTGACGGCATTGATCTGGATTCTGCCCGTCGCGTAGCCGGCAACGGCTTCTATTATCTGATGGGGGATATTGCCCGCATTCATTCCGCCGTGATCTCCTACGCACGTGATTTTATGATCGAGCGCGGCTTTACCTACTGCGTGCCTCCCTTTATGATCCGCGCGGACGTTGTGACCGGCGTGATGAGCTTTGCCGAAATGGAAGCCATGATGTACAAGATCGAGGGTGAGGATCTTTATCTGATCGGCACGAGCGAGCACTCGATGATCGGTAAGTTTATCGATCAGATCCTGCCCGAAGAAAAGCTGCCCTACACGCTGACCAGCTATTCCCCCTGCTTCCGCAAGGAGAAGGGCGCGCACGGCATTGAGGAGCGTGGCGTTTACCGTATCCACCAGTTTGAAAAGCAGGAGATGGTCGTTGTCTGCCGCCCTGAGGACAGCATGATGTGGTATGATAAGCTGTGGCAGAACACGGTTGACCTGTTCCGTTCGTTGGACATTCCCGTCCGCACCTTGGAATGCTGCTCGGGTGACCTCGCAGACCTGAAGGTGAAGTCCTGCGATGTAGAGGCATGGTCGCCCCGCCAGAAGAAGTATTTTGAGGTTGGTAGCTGCTCCAACCTGGGTGACGCACAGGCGCGCCGCCTGCGCATTCGCGTAAACGGCAAGGATGGCAAGTATCTGGCACACACGCTGAATAACACCGTGGTTGCACCGCCCCGCATGCTGATCGCCTTCCTCGAAAACAACCTGCAGGCAGACGGTACCGTTCGCATTCCCGAGGCACTTCGCCCCTATATGGGCGGCAAGACCGAAATCAAGCCCAACCGATAATAGAGCAAAGGGGCGGCACGCGTGTGCCGCCCCTTTTCCAAAAGGAGATTATGATGAAACTCGATAAAGAAGCCTACAAGCAATATTATTTCGACCTGGTCACCCGCCTGCTGCAGACCCCCAGCCCGACCGGCTACTACAAAGAGGTCATGGAGGTTGTGCGCGAGGTGGCAGAGGAAAATGGCTGTACCTTTCGTTTAACGCGTAAGGGCTGCGCCATTCTCACCTACCCCGGCGCCTCTCACAGCGAGGTGCTGGGTGCTTGCGCCCATTGCGACACGCTGGGGCTGATGGTACGCGCCATCCATGCAGATGGTAGCCTGAATTTCACCAAGGTAGGTAGCCCGCAGCTGCCTACCCTGGATGGCGAATACTGCACGGTCATTACCCGCGCAGGCAAGCGCATCAGCGGTACCATTCTTTCCAAGAGCCCCGCCTCGCACGTCTATGACGATGCGGCAAGCCGCACACGAGATGCAGACAATATGTATGTGCGCTTGGACGAGGTAGTCAAGAGTGCCGAGGACACCCGTGCTCTTGGCATTGAAAACGGCGATTATATCTGTATCGATCCCAAGACCACGGTGACCGAAAGCGGCTTTCTCAAATCCCGCTTTATTGATGACAAGGCAAGCGTCGCCTGCCTGCTGACGGCAATGCATATTCTGCACACCGAGGGCATTGTACCGCCCAAGGATATCGCCATTCTGATTACCATGTACGAGGAGGTCGGCCACGGTGCCGGCTACGTACCGGAGGGCATTGTTTCGATGCTGGGGGTCGATATGGGCTGTATCGGCCGCGATCTTTCCTGCACGGAATATGATGTTTCGATTTGTGCCAAGGACAGCGGCGGCCCTTACGACTACCCGCTGACCGGCCGCTTGATTGAGATGGCAAAAGAAGCCGGGCTTTCCTACGCGGTAGACATCTACCCCTTCTACGGCTCGGACGTAGGGGCCATGTGGCGCGCGGGGCATGACATTCCGGGAGCGCTGATCGGCACGGGAGTACACGCCTCGCACGGCATGGAGCGCACGCACTACGAGGGCATCTACAACACGCTTTGCCTGATTCTCTTGTATTTTGGTGTATAACAAGGATGCATAAAGCAGCAGGGACGGTCTTTGACCGTCCCTATGTTTTCATAGAACGCAGCTTTCCGTGTGCGCGTGCTACACAAACGGTGTTGTGCTTTACGGCACAAAATGAAAAAATCCAAGCCTATCGGCTTGGATTTTTGGGCCTACCCGACAGGGTAACTGCGTTGCGCTCCGTGATACGCGCGCCCTTCGCCTGCCAAGCAAGCTTGCCGATCTTCGGGCGGCGTATGCGAACCTGCCGCGCTCGTACCTCGCGCCAGCTTCTTCCAGCGGGTAGGCCAAAGAAGAGGCCCCGCCATACGGCGGGGCCTCTTCTTTGGCCTACCCGACAGGATTCGAACCTGCGACCTCGAGAGTCGGAGTCTCGCGCGCTATCCAGCTGAGCCACGGGTAGATATCGGCGTGCTTTGGGAGCACGCTACCTATTGTACCACAGAAAATGAAAAAAGTAAAGAGAATTTTGAAATTTTTGGTTTTTTATCAAAAGAGCAGCGCAACGCGCCGCGCCTTTGGCAGCAACGTACGGCGAAGATAGAAAAAATAATGCTCGCGCACCAGAACAATCCCCTCCCGCGTGCGAAAGGCGACAACAGACGGGTGACGCGTTGGCAACTGATCGCTCACCACAACGACCGTATAGTGCGCGGCAAGCGATGCGGCAATCGGCCCGTCACCAAACAAAACCAACACATGCCTCCCCACCACAAGCGGAGCAAGGCGGTGATTGACGCGTCGCCGCTCACGCAGCGCGGCATGAAAAAAGGCGAGCGTGAGCAGAAGAAAAACCGGCAAAACGACGATTAAAAGTGCGGCAGCGAAGACTAAAAGGGCACTCGTTTCCACGATCAAAAAGACGCGGCGCGCAATGCGCAGCACACGCGCGATCCAAATGGTCGGCAAAAAGGCAGTACGCAGCCGCCCATAGATGGCATACGGTGTACTTCCCTTCAGCGTTTTCAGCAAAAAGCGGCGATAGGATGGCAGCGCGTGGGCAGCGGCGCTTTCTGCTGCCGCAGTGAGGCGATCCTGTGATTTGGTGTCTTTTTTCTCGTCTGCCATCTATTTTCTCCCGTATATTATGTATCCAGCAGATCAAGATTGCGCAAAAGCGGCGTGCGACCGCGGAAGGAAAAGGCGCGGGCCGCAAATTCCTCTGCCGTCATGGCGGCAAGACACGCTTTGGTGAGGTGCGTGATGCGCTCCTCACGGAAATACGGGATGGGCGTATATTGTTCTTCACGCATGGCGGAGACATTGTGCGGGCAGACCAGCTGACAGCAATCACAGCCCCACACACTACCGCCCGCGCGGACAAGCGCGACCTCCTGCTCGGTCAGCTCCCCCTTCTTTTGGGTGATGGCGGACAGGCATTCCGCCCCTTCCCCGCGAAGAAAGCCGGTCGGGCAAGCGCGCGCACACGCGCCACAGGAGAGGCAGGGCAAGACCTCTTGTGGGGAAATGGCGCCAACAGCCTCGGGCGGCATATCCGTCAACAGCTCCCCGATAAAGACAAACGAACCGTAGCGCGGATGGATCAGGAGCCCGTTTTCTCCCCGCATACCAAGCCCCGCCTGCGCGGCGGCGAGCCGCTCGTCAATAGGAGAATGATCGGCAAAGCCAAAAAAGGAGCAGCCGCTCTCCGCCTGCATGCGCGGAATGACGCGTGCAAACAGCCCCTTCATATATCCATGATAATCGCGGGCAGACGCATAGCAAGAAAGATTCTCCGCGCGTCCTGCATAATACGGAACGAGAAAGAGGATGACCGTGCGCGGCACAAAGGGAGAGAGCCGCTCAACCAGATACGGCCGCAGCAGGCGGCACGCCTCATACGGTAGGGCGGCGGCATATTCAATATGTTCTTCCCGCAAGGGGCGGGATACAAGCTCGTTCAACATAGGCATTCCCCCTTTCTTCAGTATAATCCAAAAACGAACAAAATACAAGGGCTCTGTGAATTTTTTTGTCAAGTAGCAAGCAAAAGCGACAAAAGCATTGCTTTTTGCCGTAAATTGTGGTATGATAATACTGTATGAAAATTCGTTATTCACGGAGGCTTTTATGAATATTGGCGAGCTTTGGTCAATTGGATATTTTTTCTCAGAAACGGCTTTGAGGCAGGTCTTGGAAGAAGAAGCACAGCTCCAGCCGCCCATCATCCTTGGCCTGCTGGGAGCCATTCTTGCTTTTGCGGTGCTGATCCCCTATCTGCTTGGCAGCATCAATTCTGCCGTTGTCATCTCGCGCCTGCTCTATCATGACGATGTGCGCAACCATGGCAGCGGCAACGCCGGCACCACCAACATGCTGCGTACATATGGCAAGGTAGCGGCTCTGTTGACCCTGCTTGGCGATGTTCTGAAAACCGTGCTCGCCGTTTGCATTGGTTCCTTTACGCTTTCTGCTGCCATCGGCGGCTGGATTGCGGCCTTCTTTTGCATGATCGGCCACATTTTCCCGATCTACTATCGGTTCCGTGGCGGCAAGGGTGTGCTTTGTGTGGCAACGGCAGTTGCTATGCTTTCCCCCTTTGCCTTTGTATGTGACCTGCTTGCCTTTATCATCATTGTTTCTATGACGAAATACGTATCTCTTGGCTCGATATTCGGCGGACTGACACTCCCGCTGTTTGTGAATGTTGAAAACAAGATCAATCCTTACGGCACTGTGATCGAAGCACTGGTTGCCATCGCCATGGCGCTGCTCATCCTTTGGTGTCACCGTGCGAATATCCAGCGCATTCGTGATGGCAAGGAATCCAAGCTCTCCTTTAAGAGCAAAAGCAAGAAGGATGGCGAAGGCAAATGAATACGGAGCAGGCGGCGATCTTTGATCTGATTTGCGCCGCGGTTTCGCGCGGCGTGCTGCGCAAACTGGTGCTCTCGCAGCCGCGTGAGGATGCTCCCGCACCACGGCAGAGCGGCAAGCTTTGCCTTGTGCGCGGCAAACGAGTTCTGATGCTGGAATCCGCCTTTGAGGGCGGGCGCGTCAGTCAACGGCTATACCGCGACGAGGAGTTAAAAACCGATCTGCCCGCCGTGCTGTGCGCCTATCGGCAGATCAACCTATTGACCTCGGCCGGAGATGCGGAGCTGCGCACCTCCAAAAAAGGCATGTGTACCCTTCTCGGCGGTGGTGCGCTGCGTGCGCGTCTAGAGGGGAAAACGCAAGAATTTGTGCGTTATGACACCCCCATCGACCGTGAAAAAAAGCATCTGCTTTCCGGCAAGGAGCCTTTTCTTCACGCACTCGGCATCAGCGATCAAAATGGCCGCGTGCACGACAAGCGACAGGCAAAATTCCGCCAGATCAATCGATTTCTTGAGTATGTAGAAAGCATATATACCGCCCTGCCGAGCGCAGGGACTTTGACGATCTACGACCTTTGCTGCGGAAAAAGCTACCTCAGCTTTGCCGTTTACTATTATCTGACCGAAATGAAGGGGCGCAACGTACGCATGATCGGCGTGGATCTTAAGCGTGATGTGGTGGAGGACTGCAACAAAATTGCCACCGCGTGCGGCTTTGAGGATATGCAATTTCTGTACGGTGACGTACGAACGGCCGTGCCAAATGAGCAGCCGGACATGGTGATTTCTCTGCATGCCTGCGACATTGCAACCGATATCGTGCTTGACCGTGCCATGGCATTGGGGGCACGGGTGATCCTTTCTACCCCCTGCTGCCATCGCTACCTCAATGACAAGCTCGCCTGCACGCCGCTTGATTTTGTGGCAAAGCACCCACAGCTGCGCGGCAAGCTGTGCGAGGCACTAACCGATGGCCTGCGTCTCCTGCGGCTGGATATGAACGGCTATGACGCCATTGCCGCCGAGCTGACAGACCCGGAAAACACCCCAAAGAATACCCTGCTGCGTGCCATTCGTCGCCCGGGCTTTGACGCAAGCAGCAAGGAGGGGGCGGCCAAACGAGAAGCCTACCAAAAAACGCTCACCTATCTGCTTGGCGATGCTGCCGAGCATTATCTGGAGGAAATATGACGCCAAAAGGTGCGTTGGAACGAATATACGCGTTGCCGCGCTTCAATCGCGGCGAAACGCTGCAGCCGGTCAGAGACCTGCTCGCCGCCGTGCGCGAGCCGCAAAAGGCGTTGCGCTTTGTTCATGTTGCCGGCACGAACGGCAAGGGATCTATCTCCACGATGTGCGCCTCTGTGCTGAAGGAGGCCGGCCTGCGCGTGGGTCTGTACACCTCCCCCTTTATCAATGATTTCAGGGAACGATTTCAGATCAACGGCACACCCGTCAGCCCGGCGGAATTTGCTGCCGTAACACGAGAAGTATTTTTAGCGATGAAGGGGCTGCCTGCGGCAGAGCATCTTTCACAGTTTGATGTGGTAACTGTTATTGGTCTATTGATCTTCGCCCGCGCCGGTTGTGACATTGTCGTCCTGGAATGCGGTCTTGGCGGTCGTTTGGATGCCACCAATGTTATCGCCCCGCCGACAGTTGCCGTGATTGGCAATATCGGCTTTGACCATACCGAGCTGCTGGGTGACACCATTACAGCAATCACCACCGAAAAATGCGGCATCTTGAAGGTCGGCACCCGCGCGGTCGTTTGCGCCCCGCAGGATTACCCGGAGGCAGCGCAGACGGTCAAGGAGAGAGCGGATGCCTACGGCATTCCCCTCACACAGGTAAAGGAAGCGGACATCGCACTACTGCAATGCGCCCTTGGATCACTGACCTTCTCTTATCACAAAAAGACCTATATCAGCGGCCTTGCCGCTACCTATCAAGCCAAAAACGCGGCAACCGCACTCGAGGTGCTCTTTGCTTTGCGGCGGGAGGGCTTTGCCATTTCGGACACGGCGATCGCGGATGGATTGCGCCATGCCTACATCCCGGCACGTCTGGAGCTGATGGCTCTCTCCCCGCATGTTTTGCTGGATGGCGCGCACAATCAAGACGGGCTGCGCGCGCTGCGCGCAAGCATAGAAGCGGTCGCTCCGACCTTTCATCGACTTTTCTGCCTTGTCGGAATGCTGCGTGAAAAGGATCCGCGTGGGGCACTTTCTGCCTTCTTCTCCTCCCCCGTCATTCAGAACAAGCTGGCCGCCACCTTTACCATCACACCGCCCACACCGCGTGCCTGCCCGGCACAAGAGCTGGCGGACATGTTGGCAACACTACCAACGCCGCCGCCGTGTATCACGGCACACGAAGATATGAAGGAGGCCCTGGAAGCCTGCCTTGCTGCCATGCATGCCGATGATGCCCTCCTTTGCTGTGGCTCGCTTTATACCATGGGCGACCTGCGGCGATTGATTCGTGAACACTACCATAAAGGATAACATGATGATGACGATCGATTCTCACGCTCCTGCCGACACCGAAGCGGTAGGTGCCGCACTCAGCACACGACTGCTTCAACGCGGCGTACGCCATGCGTTTGTTTCCCTTTGCGGGGAAATGGGCGTTGGCAAGACCGCCTTTGTGCGTGGCTTTGCCTCCACGCTTGGCTGCCGCGGCGTTAAAAGCCCCACCTACACGGTGGTCAATGAATATATGGGCTCTCCGCTCCCCGTCTTCCATTTTGACCTTTATCGCGTGGCAGACGAGGAAGAGCTGTACGGCATTGGCTTTGATGATTATCTGGCACGGGATGGCTACTGCGTTTGTGAATGGAGTGAAAACGGTGGCGATCTGCTGCCCCCCGATCGCATAACGGTCACCATTGCCCGCTGTGAAAGCGGTGAAAGCGACCGCCGCATTACCATAGAAGGAGAGCCTGATGAAGATTCTTGCATTTGACAGCACCGCCAAAACGGCCTCGGTCGCCGTGGCGGAAAATAAGCAGATCTTGGCCGAATTCACCGTAGACAGCGGCATGACACAGAGTGAGCTGCTGCTGCCGATGGCGCGGCAAGCCTTGACCGCCGCGCATCTTTCCTTTGCCGACATTGAGCTGTTCGCGCTGACCACAGGCCCCGGCTCGTTTACCGGCGTGCGCATTGGCGCAGCATTGGTAAAGGGGCTTGCCTTCGGCAAGGACATTCCTTGCGCGCCCGTATCGGTCATGGAGGCATTAGCAGAAAACCTGCTACCGCTTGACGGCATCTACTGCCCGGTGACAGACGCGCGTCGCGCACATGTGTATAACGCCTTGTTTTGCGAAAAGGACGGCGTGCTGACACGCTTGTGTGACGATCGCCTGATCGCCATCACCGACTTAGTAGCGGAGCTGGCCGAGGCTTATCCGAACACACCGATTCGCCTTGCGGGAGACGCAACCGAAACGGTGATGCGTGCAGGAAATGAGCGAGGCCTTGTGTTACCGCCAACACCCCCTGCCCTGCGCAAGCCAAGTGCGGCGGCAGTTGCCCGCTGTGGCTTGGCTATTGCCAAGCGAGGCGAAACGGTGAATGATGCGGCTCTTGCCCCGGTATATCTGTTCCCCTCGCAGGCCGAGCGGGATCGGTTAGAAAAAGAACAAGCAAACAATACAAAAAAGGAGATATGACTATGTTGCGTAAAACGATCTACATTGGTGCCGATTCCGCCGGCTACGAAATGAAGGAGGGCCTTGCCGCCTCTCTGCGTGAGGAGGGGTATGACGTGATTGATTGCGGCACAAATTCCTCTGCCTCTTGTCACTATCCTGAATTCGCCCATGCCGTATGCGCAGGAGTACAGAAAGCCCCCGATGAGAGCTTTGGCATTCTCATTTGCGGCACCGGCATTGGTATGAGCATGGCCGCCAACAAGCACCGCGGCATTCGCGCTGCCCTCTGCAGCGAAACCTACAGCGCCCGCTTTACCCGCATGCACAATAACGCAAACGTCCTTTGCATGGGTGCACGCGTGATTGGCCCCGGCCTTGCCGGTGATATTGCCAACCTGTTCCTCAATACCGAGTTTGAGGCAGGCGGCCGCCACGAGCAACGCGTAGACATGATTACCGCCATTGAAACCGACGAGTGCAGCAAGTAAAAAGTAATAAAAAAAGAGACCTGCAAGGTCTCTTTTTTTATTCAGCGAATGCCGTAGTTTTCAATGATGTAGTCCATATCCTTATCGCCTCTGCCGGAGAGGTTGATGAGGACGGAGCCCTTTTTCATTTGCTTGGCCAGCTTGATACCGTAGGCAACGGCGTGCGCGCTTTCAATTGCAGGGATAATGCCCTCCAGCCGCGCCAGCGTGAAGAACGCATCGATCGTTTCTTCATCGTTGATCACGTCATACTTCACACGACCAAGATCATGCAGGAAGGCATGCTCGGGGCCGGAGGACGGATAATCAAGACCGCTGGCAACCGAGTAAACCGGTGCGGGATCGCCATTTTCATCCTTCAGCATAATGCTGTTGAAGCCGTGCATGATTCCCTCGGTACCGTATTGCAGGCTGGCGGCGTGGTCACCAAGCGCGGTGCCTCTGCCAAGCGGCTCAATACCGTAAATATCCACGGGGTCATTGAGGAAACCGGAAAAGAGACCCATTGCGTTAGAGCCACCGCCCACGCAGGCAACGATAGCATCCGGCAGCTCGCCCGTCATATCTAAAAATTGTGCTCTTGCCTCAATACCAACCACACTCTGGAAATCACGCACCATCATGGGGAACGGGTGCGGGCCAAGAACCGAGCCGATGCAGTAAATGGCCGTCTTGTATTCTCTGGCGTAGGCCTCAAATGCGGCATCCACCGCCTCCTTCAGGGTGGCAAGGCCATGGGTGACCTCGACAACATTCGCGCCGAGAATCTTCATGCGTGCAACATTGGGTGCCTGCTTTTTGATATCCACAGAGCCCATGTAGATATCGCACTCCAGACCGAAGTAAGCAGCAGCGGTGGCAAGTGCCACACCGTGCTGACCGGCACCGGTCTCAGCGATGATCTTCTTTTTGCCCATATACTTGGCAAGCAGCGCCTCGCCCATGCAATGGTTCAGCTTGTGCGCGCCGGTATGGTTCAGATCCTCACGTTTGGCATACAGCTGTACGTTGCCAAGCGAATTGGAAAGGCGTTCCAGATAAGAGATGGGCGTAGGTCTGCCCTGAAATTCGCGGCGGATCTTACGCAGCTCACCGATAAACTTGGAAGATTTGCAGATGGTAAAATAGGCATCGTTGATCTCTTCCATGGCTTTTTTCAGCTCGTCGGGGATATAGGCACCGCCATACTTGCCGAAATACCCGTTTTCATCCGGATAGTTCTTAAAATAGGTATCAAATTCAATTCCGTTATACTTCACCGTGCTATTCCTTTCGCGGTAAAAATTCTTACCATAAAAGTATACCACAAGGATTGCCTTTTGTCAAGACACCGCGCATTTTGTCATCAAGAAAGTACAGAAAACTGCTCGATAGCGCCCTTTTCACACAAGCAAACAGCGTGCTCCTTTATGTACGCCATGCGTGCAGCGGTGCACTTCTTGCGTTCTCCATATTCCTCTGCCGGGCAATAGGCCGGTGGTGCGCCTGTTGCGGTATCGATCGCCTCTCCTCGCAAGAGAAGATAATAGCCACCGCCTTCAAGGGCGTAAACGGTGCTTTCGCCGAGCGGCATATGGCAGGCAAGCTGCCGACAGGCTTGCAAAAGCCCCTCTAAATTGGTAAACAAATAGAGCTCTGATCTCCCTTCACGCGTTCTCATGTTATCCCCCTCCGATGGGTGAGGCAACGGCGGCGGCACCTTGGTGACATACATCTCGCAGCCGCCGGTACGAGACGGATATACCTGTATCAACACGCGGTCACTTGCCGCATCAAAGCCTGTTTTGTGCTTCGCCTCATCTAAAATCTGCCACACAATACGTCTGGTTTCTGTATTTTCGTAGTTCAGCAGATCGGAGGTGATGGCATAGTGCGCCATATCCTCGGCATTCAGCATGATTTTTAATTTGCTGTCACTTATTCGTATCAGTTCCATGCATTCTCCTCCTTGCTACTATTATAAGCGCAAGGCGGCAAAAAAGGAAGTGGAAAGTTGCACCGGCCATACATGCTTTTTCCATTTTGGCAGGTCCCTTTCCGTCTTTTTCTCCGACCACCACCCTTTTCCTGCATAAAAAAGCGGAAAGCCGAAGGCTGCAAGCAGCCTTCGGCTCTTTTATTGGTTAATCTAACAGAACGGGGGTACCACCGGTCAAGAGAATCATCTTGACCGCGGTCAGCGAAAATCCGTCAGCCTCTACCGTCAGCGGCTTGCTGAGGCTACCGTGTGCCAAGACCTTGAGCTTTTTCGTTCTGGCAGGCACCAGACCATCTGCCTTCAAGCGGGCAAGGGTGATGGTATCACCTGCGGCGTAGCAACGGTCGAGCTTATCAATGTTGACAGGAACGGCCTTGCCACGTTTCTTGTTCTTCACGCGGGAGGCGGCATTTTCTGTCGGTGCGACATCGGTTGCCTCCGCCGTAATCGACGCTTCATCAATCTCGTCATCTGCATCTTGTTCAACAGGCTCTACGTGATGGTGCTCAATGTGGTGGAGTGCCACCTCATTTTTCACCAGCTCGTCTGCCTCTTCCACCGTAACGACATCCACATGCGGAATGAAATCCTCTGCGGGATCAAGATCCACATTGGCCATCATAGGCATATCGGACAGTACAAAATCACTTCCAAGATCGGACTCGGCATTCTCTTCTTCGTCTTCCGACGCGCAGGCTGCACCGACCACAGCAGCGGCGGCCACGCCAACAGCGGCAACAGCAGCACCATCATGCTCCTTGTTCGCAAGGCTTGCCGGCTTTGCGGCGGTACGCTCATTTTCGATCGTGGCTCCCTCATCCAGCAGCGTGACAATGGTTGCCTGATTGATCCTTTCGCCGCTTGCCAGATCGCGCGCGTCAACCTGTACAAGGCCCTGTCGAATCAGCTCCTCACGGCTCATTGTTTCGGCGGGAACATGCATGTCGTTTTTCAACGCCACAAAGGAACGACCATCCTCGGCCATGGTCAGGTCGATTAGCTCCTTCGCCCACTTGGCAGAGCGCGCAGACCGAATCTTTACCTTGACAGGGGTCTTTTCATAACGCTTTCTGTCACCGACATTATCATACTTATACTTGCTGCCCTCCAGCTTGTCGGGATCAAGGGCGAGGAAGAGCACCACTGTTTTACCGGTGATATTCATCTTGGCCAGCTGGCGGCGGCCGCCATTGAAGCTCTCATAATTCAAGCTGTCGGACGAAGAAACACCATCAAAGGCAAGCAGATAATTTTTGAGCTCATTATAATAGCCCTTGCTTTCTGCGTCTGCCAAAATAATGCGGGCACGGAAGCTTTGGCGGCACTTCATCTGCACGCGTCTGCCATCCTTGGTGACCAGCACGGTCGCGATTTCGTCCTCTCGCCCGGCGGCAGAAGCAGCCGTTTGGGCCTGCTCCTCCTTCTCTTCTTCCTTCTCTTCTTCCTTCTCTTTGCCCTCATCGGCAACTACGATCGGAACGGGAATAAAGCGTGAAGACTTACGGTCTTTGCTTGTTTCCTTCTGCCCGTCAGCCTCGCGCTGATCATCATGGGCAACATTTGAGGCAGATGCGGGTTCACTTGCGGGTGCTTGCTCTTCGCTCGCTTCCGCAGGTGTCCGGTCAGAGTCTGCCTCTACATTCTCTGCCATATACGCTACGGAAGCGTCAGATTTTTTTCCGTTATCTGCTGCCTCCTCGGTGTTGGTTTCTTCCTGTGTATCGGTGGTATTCTCCTCGGAGGGCTGTTCGGTTGCGGGGACTATCTGCTCTTCTTTCGCGTTTTCTTCGTTATGTTCGGTGTCAAGCGTGTCATCACCTTGCTCGGTTGCTTGGACAGGTCGCTCTTGCTCTTTGCGATCTTCTTCTGCCTCGGCTCTTGCGGCAGAGACAGCCGCTTGCTCTTGCTTTGGCGTTGTCTCTTCCTTCGTCTCGGACTCCGGCTCTGTTTTTTGCTCAATCTTGTGATCGGCTTGCTTTTCTTCCTTGCAGTGCTTCCCTTTTCCCCAAAGGCCATGCGCACGCAGAATCTTTCTTGCGCGCAGCGTCAGCAAAATCAGCAGCAGGATGCAGACAAGCAGCACTGCCATCAGAATCAGTAAGCAACGAATGACAAACCCATCATCCAGCGGTGCACGATATCCCGAAATAGGTGTATACACGGCGTTGATGGTGATGTCCTTTTCCGACAAGGAGTATTCCTCCCATTTGCCGGTAAAGCCATCCTTTTTCGGGACCTCGATTTCGGCAAGGATACCGACGGCGGGGTCAAACGGGACGGTGGCAACAAGCACCCCGTCTGCGTAAAATTCTGCCTGATAGGCATCGGCATCCGATGCGGCGGCGGCGGGCAGTGCGCCGATTACCATGCCTACCACGAGCAAGACTGCTACAAGCAGGAAGGAAGGGCGGACACGGTTTTGTGGGTTGCGTTTCATAGGTTCTCCTCTCTTTCATGATATTCGATAAGCGACATTTGACACTTATGCAACTACATTTTATCATATTTTTACAGGATTACAAGAGAAAGTGCACAATTTTTTAAAAATTTTTTAGTTTTTCTTATGCCTTTTGCCGCACATTTACAAAAAAAGGAAAAAAAGATACCCACCACCCGTGTGTTTTCTTAAACACACGGGTGGTGGGTCGATGCTATACAGGCATTTCTTATTCAAAAATGACCTTCTTATAGCTCTTTTTACCGCGACGGAAGACCTTGCCTGTACGCAGATCATCTGCCGTATAGGCGGTGCGGGTATCGGTCACCTTTTCACCATCCGCCGTGACACCGCCCTGCTCTACCGCACGACGCGCCTCGGAACGGGAGGGCACCAGCCCTGCCTTGACAAGCACAGCAAGAATGTCCATCTTTCCGTCAAGCAGATCGCCCTCGCCTACCGTAACGGTGGGCATATCGGCAGCATCGCCCGACGAGAAGAGAGCGCGCGCCGCATTCTGCGCAGCGGTAGCCTCCTCTTCCCCATGAACGAGCTTGGTCAGCTCAAAGGCAAGGATCTCCTTTGCTTCATTGATGCGCCCGGTACCTACCCAAGGCTCCATGGCGTTGATCTCCTCCAGCGGCAGGAAGGTCAGCATACGCAGGCACTTCATCACATCATCATCGCTGACATTGCGCCAATACTGATAAAATTCATACGGCGATGTCTTTTTCGGGTCCAGCCATACTGCGCCTTTGGCAGTTTTACCCATCTTCTTGCCCTCGGAATTCAGCAGCAGATTGATGGTCATGGCGTAGGCATCCTTGCCCAGCTTACGGCGAATCAGCTCGGTACCACCGAGCATATTCGACCACTGGTCATCCCCGCCGAACTGCATATTACAGCCGTACTTCTGGAACATATAGTAGAAATCGTAGGACTGCATAATCATGTAGTTGAACTCAATAAAGGAGAGACCGCGCTCCATACGCTGCTTATAGCACTCAGCCGCCAGCATACGGTTGACGGTAAAGCAGCCACCCACCTCACGCAAAAGCTCTACATAATTGAGCGGCAGCAGCCAATCGGCATTATTGACCATCATTGCCTTGCCTTCACCAAACTCGATAAAACGCTCCATCTGGTGCTTGAAGCAATCACAGTTATGCTGAATGGTCTCGGGGGTCATCATGGTACGCATATCCGTTCTGCCGGAGGGGTCTCCGATATAAGCGGTGCCGCCACCAATCAGGGCGATGGGACGGTTGCCTGCCAGCTGCAGGCGGCGCATCAGACACAGGGCCATAAAGTGACCAACGTGCAGGCTGTCTGCGGTGGGGTCAAAGCCGATGTAAAAAACGGCGCGCCCCTCGTTGATCAGATCGCGAATCTCATTTTCGTCGGTCACCTGGGCAATCAAGCCTCTAGCAACCAGCTCTTCATAACAGGTCATACGAATTCTCCTCTATATCATCGAATTTGTAAACAAAAAAAGCCCGCCGCCATAAAAGGACGGACAAGCCGTGTTACCACCTTTCTTCACATCCAAAAAAGGATGCCTCTGCCGGCACACAAGTGCCGCCGCGCAATAACGGGCGCGCCCGATGCCGCCTACTATCATGGTTCGGGGCATGGCTCCGGGATGTATTCACACCGTCTCTCCCGCCCTTCGCATCAACCAGGAACTTTCTGTTGGAGTCTGTGCGGTGCTACTTCTTCCCTTCACAGCTTTTCTTCATTATACCAGTAAAGCTGAAAAAAGTCAAGAGGTTTCTCGTTTTTTGCTGCTGCCGCATAGTTTTTCCCATTCAGGATATGCTAACAGCACCATTGCAGAGCAGCGAGGCAACTCGCCATTGACAAACGGCAAGACCTGTGTTATAATGATTATGTACGGATATTTTTCTTCTATGTAGAGGAACAAGCATGAAAAATAAACATTCTCGCATTTTCGCGTTTCTTGCAATATGCTGTCTTTGTTGCCTGCTCTTCTCCGTCTCTGCATTTGCCGCACCGATCGATTCGGTCATTGGTGGATTAGAGGAGGAGGTGCCCGGCATTACAGAGGTTACCCTCTCGATCTTGTCTATCAACAGTCTAGAGGATGCCAATCTCTTTTTTAGTCAATATAGTGTAGGCCTTTTGCTGATTACGGCACTCATTGCCGCCCTTGTGGCCTTTTACGGGTATCGCGCGCTGCATTTTTCCATTTTGCTTGGCGGTTTTCTTGGTGGCTGGTCGATCAGCTCTGCCATTTATGCATGGATTGCGGGGCTTGGTCTGCTCACCTCGCTTGAGCCGATCCCCGTTTACGTTCCGTATATCATATTTGCCGTTTTTGGCGGCATTGCGGCCTTCATCGCCATGCGCATCATTCGGTTTGGTATCTTTTTGGCGACCACCGCCGCTACCTACTTTTTCCTCAACAGCCTCCCCTCTCTCAATACCATGATCGATCAGCTGATTACCGAGGATCTGGATGCCAAGTATATGCTGGCACGCTTTGTCGTTGCTTTGGTGGTTGGATCTCTTGCGTTAATTATGACGCGCCCGGTCATCATCATTACCACCGGGTTAGCGGGCGGCATGATTACGGCAATTGCCTTGATGGTGGCAGTTGAGCAGACCGCCAATGTGAATTTGGAGCTGGTCATTGGCTTAATTATTGCAACCATTGGCATCATTGTGCAGTTTACCACCCGCCGTCGCCGCAGAAGATCACGACGACATTAAGAAATCGTTTATCAAAAATCAAAAAACGGCGACCTTGTCGCCGTTTTTTGTAAAGGAGACGCCATGAAAAAGACCTACATACTGCGAAAAGGCACTGTCTCATTGAAGACACCCTATTTTCAAGAGGGAAAAACTCCCCTTGTCGAGCAGCCGCGCCCTCAGTTTGCGCGTGAGAATTTTCTGATCCTCAACGGCGAGTGGGACTATGCCATCCGTCCGGATGGGGAGGCCATCGGCGATTACGACGGCAAAATTCTTGTTCCCTTCTCGCCGGAAAGCATGGCAAGCGGCGTTTCTCGCGTGCTGTTGCCAAGCGAGGTACTTCATTACCGTCGCACGCTGGCGATAGAGGCAGTACCACCCCATTTTTTACTGCATTTTGACGCGGTAGATCATGAGGCCACGCTCGCTGTCAACGGCAAAACCGTTGGTAGCCACGCGGGCGGTTATCTCCCGTTTTCCTTTGATATTGCTCCATTTCTCACCGCAGGTGACAACGAGATCACGCTGGTGGTGCGCGACGCAACCGATGCGGGAGACCAGCCGCGCGGCAAGCAAACGCTCTCCCCGGGCGGTATTTGGTACACGCCGCAATCCGGTATTTGGCAGACCGTATGGGCAGAGCCGCTGCCGGAGCAGTACATCCCCTCTGTCAAGATCACGCCGGATGTCGATCACGCTTGTGTCCATTTTTCTTTCCCCGTTTCCGGCGTAGCGGTCACGGTGAAGGATGGCGCACACCGCCATTTTGGCATCGCAGAAAACGGCGAGCTGACGATCGCCCTTCCCCATGCGCACCTGTGGTCACCGGATGATCCACATCTGTATGCTGTCTCCTTTTCACTTGGCCAAGATCGGGTAGAAAGCTATTTTGCCATGCGCAAATTCTCGCTGACGACCGATGCACAAGGCCATAAGCGGCTGGCACTGAATAACAAGCCGATCTTCCACAGCGGCGTGCTTGACCAAGGCTATTTCCCTGAAACGCTGCTCACACCCCCATCAGACGAGGCCGTGATCAACGACATTCTGGCGGTCAAGGGGCTTGGCATGAATATGCTGCGCAAGCACATCAAGGTGGAGCCGATGCGGTTTTACTACCATTGTGACCGTCTTGGCATGCTGGTGTGGCAGGATATGGTTTCGGGCGGAGCGGATTACAAGCCCGCCATCATTCAGGTGCTGCCCTTTATCGGCATCCATTTGAAGGACACGGGAAAGAGCGCCTATCGTCGCTTCAAGCGTGAGAACGCGGCAGAAAGAGAGGCCTTTATCCGCTTTGCGGAGGATACCGTCGAGCATCTCTACAATGTTCCCTCTCTCTCGCTCTATACCCTCTTTAACGAGGGGTGGGGGCAGTTTGACAGCTGCGAGATCGGCGCGCGCATGATGGCGCTGGACACCACCCGCACCTGGGATATCGTCAGTGGCTGGCACGATCAAGGCAAAGGAAGCAGCCCACTCAAATCCTTACATGTTTACTACAAGCCCGTTAGGCTGCCGAAGGGCGACGACCGCTGTGTCGTGCTCAGTGAATTTGGCGGTTACTCCTGCCCCATCGAGGGCCACATGTTCTCGCCCGACAAGCTGTTTGGCTACCGGATGTACAAGAGCACCGACGAGCTGAAGGCGGCGGTGCGACGGCTGTACGACGAGGAGATTCTGCCGCAGGTAGAAAAAGGTCTCTCTGCTGCCGTCTACACCCAGCTCTCAGATGTTGAAGAGGAGATCAACGGTATTCTGACCTATGACAGACGTGTCAATAAGCTAGAAGGGCTTGATCTTTCTGTTAAGTTATAAAAAGAGGCCGCCATCCGTTCGGATGGCGGTTTCTTTTTATAGCTGTGTGATCAAAAACTGTTCGCTACATTGCGTAGGGAACGAGTCACCGCCCCAGCCCATATGCCAGAGAAGGCTTCCGTGCAGGCGTTTTTCGGGGTCGTAGACTGCGCAATAAAGCTGCGAGACCTGCGGCCGCAGACCGATGCCGTCTTCGCAATCAAGGGCTTGCACGATCACGTAGCAGGGGCCCTTTTCCATACCAAACAGATGTTCACGCGTGGTGGTGAGAATCATACGATTATGCTGGGCAACGATATGTCCGATGGTGGAAAGATGCGAGCAATCGTGAAAGGTGAGGCCCTCCTCACAGTTATGGATATAGAGATAGTCGGCCACAACGTGCTCCCCCGCCACAATCCCGTAGCGGAAGCCCTGCACAGCCACGTTGCGCAGCACGTTATCATCATTCTGATCGCCGGACAGGATCAGACCTGCGGTATGGCAGGGATTAGGCTGCAGCTCCTTGTTTTGCAGCGCGTCGCCAACCGTTTCATTCAGGCAGAACTGGGAATCGGCAATATTGACGCGCGAGACGTTTTGCAGATTAACTGCCGTTTGGGTGGGGTACATTCTTCCCTGATCCATCGGCACGCGAAATTCCAGATTCTTGATTGAGAACTGCGTCACGCTGAATTTCCCCTTGCAAGAATTCCCCTCCGGCGCGGCGATGATTGACCACGGGCGTTTTTCAGCATCATGCACCTCGGGGGCATCCCAATCCGAAAAGAGGAAGGTATTGTTATTCTTGATCTCGCCAAAGACCGTGGGGGTAAAGGAGGTCACGCTCATAGGCCGCACCTGATACGCATTCAGCAGACGGCAGGGCATTTCGCCCTCCAGCAGAATGTTATGTGCCCCGGGCGGAATGATCAGCTGGGCGCGAACTGGCTTGCCCTTATATTCCTCAACGCCGGGCGAGGCAATCCGATAGCCTGTCGCGGTATAGGGGAAACAAATGCGCCCACCGCCGCGCTGTGCGCAAAAATCAATGGCGCGCTGGATGGCGGCGGTATCATCGGTCTTACCATCACCGCGTGCGCCAAAGTCAAATACGTTAAACCCGAATGCAGACATAGTATGCCTCTTTCCTTTCGTGTTGCTCTCTTTTCTTTATTATACCACAATTTGCAAAATTTTCAACAAAAACTTTCCGTATCCCCAAGGGGCTGCTTGACGGCGCAAAAATAGTTTGCTATAATAAGAGTATCAAAGACAAGGAGAACCTTATGGAATACCGTATCGAGCACGATTCTATGGGAGAGATGCGTGTGCCCGCCGACCGCTATTACGGTGCGCAAACAGCGCGCAGCCTAGAGAATTTCCCCTTCGGCGCGGAGGAACGCATGCCCACCGAGATCATACATGCCTTTGGCCTCTTAAAGGCCGCGGCGGCCGAGGCCAATGCCCTGCTCTGCCCGCAGAAAATGACAAAAGAGAAGCTGGCGTTGATCAAGCAAGCAGCAGGCGAGGTGGCAAGCGGCAAGCTGGACGACCACTTCCCCTTGGTGGTCTTTCAGACCGGCAGCGGTACACAGTCCAACATGAACGCAAACGAGGTGATTGCCGCACGCGGCAATGAGCTGGCAGGCAAACAACTGCTGCACCCGAATGACGATATCAACATGTCACAAAGCTCAAATGATACCTTTCCTACCGCCATGCATATTGCGGCGGTACTGGGTATTGAAAAGGAGCTTATGCCGGCACTCTCTGCTCTGATCGATGCGTTTTTAAAGCTGGAGGAGGAGAGCCGCGGCGCCATCAAATGCGGACGCACACATCTGCAGGATGCTGTACCGATCTCCTTTTCGCAGGAGATCAGCGGTTGGCGTTCTTCTTTAGAACGAGATGCCACGCTGATAAACGCTGCGCTGCCGCCCTTGCGCGAGCTGGCTCTCGGCGGTACGGCAGTTGGCACGGGTCTGAACGCGCCGCGCGGCTTTGACGCGGCAGCTGCCGAGGCTCTCTCACGCATGGCGGGGACGCCATTCCATGCCGCCAAAAACAAATATCACGCCCTGACCTCAAAGGACGAGCTGGTCTTTATGCACGGCGCGCTCAAGGCGCTGGCGGCCGACCTGATGAAGATTGCCAACGACATTCGCTGGCTTTCTTCCGGCCCGCGGCTTGGTCTTGGCGAGATCACCATCCCCGAAAACGAGCCCGGCTCCTCCATCATGCCGGGCAAGGTCAACCCTACGCAGTGCGAATCGCTGACGATGGTGGCGGTACAGGTCATGGCCAATGACGTAGCCGTTTCTATGGCGGCTTCACAAGGAAATTTTGAGCTGAACGTCTTTATGCCGGTGCTCATTGACAATTTCCTGCGTTCTGTACGGCTGCTTTCCTGCGGGATGCGCGCCTTTTGCGAGCGTTGCGTTGTTGGCATTCGCCCCAATCGCGAGAAAATGCGCGACAACCTGCACCGCTCGCTGATGCTGGCAACCGCCCTCAATCCGCACATTGGCTATGAAAACGCCGCAAAAACCGTGCACCTGGCACACGAGAAGAACATGACGCTGCGCGAGGCCTGCCTTGCGCTTGGCTACTTGGACGGCGAGACCTTTGACCGCGTATTCAAGCCGGAGGATATGATCGGAGAGGAATAATAGTTTCATAAGCGGAAGGAAAATTTACCTTCCGCTCTTTCTTTTTTTACAGATCACGTGCTGCGCGCATCCCAAAGATTGACAATATACTTTCCCCTTTTCCTTTTGGCGTATTGATAAGCCTTATACGCGCCGCTGTTTTCACGCACCTCCGCATAAAAGATAACATATGCACTTTCATCAATCATCGCACAATTGCGAAAATATATACTTTTATACCAACCTTCAAAGGACGGCATAAGATAAATGATCTTGTCATATCTTGTACGATCAAAATAACGTACGCATTTGCGCAAATACCGTTCTTGAGAAACGCAATAAATTCTCTCGATATAAAGATCCGGATTTTCTTCTTGAATTTTGGTTACAATTTGATAGCAAAGGTCATCAAAATCCCCGTAGCCGCCAAAATAAAAAATGCGACAACCAAAATCTACTGCCTTCAAAATTTCAGTAGTCGTTATCGCATATAAACGATCTGTTATTTCCACATCCCTATGCCCAAAGAATGAGCAGATCTTATTTTCTTCCATACAAAAAATAAGGTGCCACCCCTTGCGAGATGACACCGTAGAATACCTCTCGCATAGTTGTCACACTAACAGAACATCCTTGTTGAAGGGAATATCTTGCGATACAGTATATCTACCAAAAGATATAGTATCCCCTTCAAAAAGGCGCAATACGCCCATAAGGATGTTTTGACTATTCTGTTAATGTGACATTTTTATTATAACACCTACTTCTGCTTTTTGCAATAGAAAATGCGGATAAGTTTATAAAAGCAGTTCAATCGCCACGGCGATCTGCGTATCCGCGTGCGTGCCGACGGCATAGAGGAAGCAACCATCGAAGCAATCGTAGAACGATAAAAAAATCACGGATAGCCATAGGCTATCCGTGATTTTTTACAACTTTTCAACCGCCACCACGGTCAGGCTCTCCCCTGCTACTGTAAAGCGAATATCGTAGCCCGCAAAAGGCATGCCGTAGACGCGCTCCTCATCCTCTTGGTAAGAGGGACGTGGATCGCCGCGCAAAAGGGCAACCGCACTCTCTCGCTTTTCTTTGGGCAGCTTTTCAAGCAACGCGGGCGGGAACGTGACCGTCAGGCGATCCTCATACACCTCGCCCGCAAAGCCTGTCGCGGCATCCGGGTGGGCATCGGTATATGGCAGATAGGGCTTGATGTCGTAGATAGGAGTACCGTCCAGCAGGTCAGCCCCCTCAACAATCAGATCCGTCCCTTCAATAGAAAGCAGCCGCACGCAGGAAAGCCCGATAGGATTGGGGCGAAAGGGCGAACGGGTAGCAAATACGCCCATACGGCGATTACCACCAAGTCGGGGCGGGCGCACGGTGGGTGACCAGCTTTCCCTCTTAGCCTCGGAAAACTCCCAGAGCAGCCATATATGCGAATAGCCCTCTAACCCTCGTAGCGCATCCGCATTGCGATAGGCGGGCAAAAAGACGACGCGCCCGCAAAGCCCGGGCACCAGTCCGCTTTGGCGCGGGATGCCGAACTTTTGAGGAAAATCGGTATGGATGTAGGCAATCGGTTTCATCAATGACTCCTGTCAAAAGTCTATGCCGCCGACAAGCGGCGGCATAGAACATCATGTATCCTTTTTCTTTTCAGCCAGGGCAATAAGATGCTCTGCACGCTCCAATGTTTTACCGGCAGCGTATGTCTGCACGGCGGCAAGATGCGCATGAATGATGCCGAGAATCGCTACACCAACCGAAAGAAGAAGGTAATCACTCTCGATCAGATACAAGATTACCCCGGCAAACAGACTAATCAATACACCAAGCAAATACCGCCATACCGTTGTGCGGCGATAGTTCTTTGCTCGCTTACCAAACAAGCGATCCGTCAGCTTTTCCGGTCGCAGCTCCATGGCCGAATCATCGTAGCGGCAGATCGCGGCATATTCTTCATCTGTCACGGCGAAGGCGGCCAAACGATAGAACTTGCCGGTCTTGCGCTCTTGATACGGATAGTCCTTGGAATAGACCTGGCTTTCGCTGTACTCCTTACGACACATACCAAGACGGATCAGTCGTGCCTCACGCTCCGTGCGGGCAGCCTCTTCACTCGGCGCGAGTGCCTTTTCACATTTTTCACCCAGCTCTGCCTGCTTTTCAGCAATAAACTTTTCTACAAAATCCTGCATGAAACAGACCTTCCATCAAAATCACTTATTTTCGATCACATGCACATCAAGCTGATTGAACGGAATTTCAATGCCGTTTGCATCAAACGAAGCCTTGATCTGTTCCGTAATATCAAAAAAGACATCCCAATAATCCACACTATTTACATGGCAGCGTGCTGTTAATACAATCGCACTGGCACCATGCTCCTTCATACGAATCATGTAAGCGGGATCCTTGAGCACCTTCTCATGTCCCTCAAAAGCATCCGCAATCAGCCGCTTTGCCTTATCAAAGTCTGCACTATAGGCAATCGATACATCAAAATCAACACGACGAGTCGCCTTGATACTGTAATTCACAACGTTGGAATTCGCCAATGTACCGTTGGGAAGAATAATGACCTTGTTATCCGGCGTACGAAGGGTAGTATGGATAATATTGATATCCTCAACCGTACCGCCGAAGCCCTCAGCCTCGATATAATCATCTACCTTGAAGGGGCGAGTCAGAATGATCAGCACGCCACCTGCGAGGTTGGAAAGTGCGCCCTGTACAGCCAGACCTACACCGACACCAAGCGCAGAAATCAACGCAGCAACGCCGGAGGTCTCAATACCCAGATAACCGAGCAGGCATAGCACGATGAGAATGCGTGCACCATAATCAAACACATGCACAACGACCTTGGCAATCGTCTTATCCGTTCCCTTCTTTTCAAAGGCGGCCTTTAGGCGCTTGGAGATCATGCGCACGATGGCAAAGGAGATGACCAAAAGCACCAGCGCAATGACCACCTTAACACCCTCGGTGCTCAACCAATTTACAATGTTTCCTAATAGTTGTTCCAATGTTGGCATTTTCTTTTTCCTCACTTTTACATATTTTTTAAAAAGAGTAATACAAATAGCCCCAGCTGCCATACAATGCCTAACAAATTGACAGCATAAAAATATTTGTGCTTGGTTTTATGACGAAAAAGCTGCATGGCACAAAGAGCCCCTACGGCACCACCAAGAAACCCCAAAGATAGCAGGGTTACCTCCGGTACTCGTCGGAAATGGCGTTTTGCACGATACTTATCAATACCGTACAGGCAAAATGCCACGATCGACAAAGCAAGTAAATAGACCAAATACAAATACGGCATATCCTACTCCTTCCTTTTACTATTATAGCGCATCATCACCCCTCTGTCAAGTTCCTGCCAAAAATGTTACAAAAGAGGCTGTCGCATTTTGGCATAACCGTAAACAAAAAGGGGGGGAAGAAAATTTCTTCCCTCTTTCTCTTTTGCTATCAAAGAAGCCGTCCTTTCACATCGCTCTAAGGTAGAAAGCCTACGGTTTTCTCTATTTTATTTGTTTTTTGTTTACTATCTCCGTTTTCCACCCTCGCCGTATGCCAATACGGCTATCGGGTGGAAAACGAAGATTTCTGCTCAAAATCCGCCGAGCCCCTTGCTACACATAAAAATGCGGGCGAGAAAAGCATTTCTCGCCCTTTTTGCTGCGCAAAAAAGCATATGCATGCTGCATTTTCATGAGACATCCTCTTGCTTACTGATTTTCACGATCGACCGAATAGGTAGGCACCAGCTCGGCAACCATTTCCTTCATGCGGTCGGTCTCGGCATAGGCAGCCTCATAGAGGCGATCAAGCGCGGTAAAGAATGGCTCCTCCTCAAAAAGGATGGGGCGTGCGACGCTGATCATGCCGTTTTGCGTGGTGGAGAGGCCTTCCTCGTCCATCAGACGCTCTTCAAACAGCTTTTCACCGGGACGCAGGCCGGTGCAACGGATCTCAATATCCACGCCAGGCTCTAACCCGCTGAGACGAATGAGATTCTCTGCCAGGTCATAGATGCGCACAGGCTCACCCATATCCAGCACAAAGATCTCGCCCCCCTTGGCATAGGCACCTGCTTGCAGGACAAGCGAGACAGCCTCGGGAATGGTCATAAAATAGCGGATAATATCCTTATGTGTAACGGTAACCGGGCCGCCCTCGGCAATCTGCTTTTTAAACAGCGGGATAACCGAGCCGTTAGACCCCAGAACATTACCAAAGCGAACAGCCACGAACTCAGTCTTTGAGCGACGAGAGTAGGCTTGCACGATCATCTCGCAGAGGCGTTTGGTCGCGCCCATGATGTTGGTGGGGTTAACAGCCTTATCGGTACTGATCTGCACGAAACGGCGCACACCATACTTGTCAGCCATACGCACGACATTCAGCGTGCCGAAGACGTTATTCTTGACCGCCTCATTCGGGCTTGTCTCCATCAGCGGCACATGCTTATGCGCGGCAGCGTTAAAGACGATCTCCGGACGGTAAGTACGGAAAACATCCTCCATTTTGCCGCTATCCCGCACGCTGGCAATCAGCGTCAGCAGCGAAAGCGCGGGGTGGTTGCGGCGCAGCTCCTGCTCAATGTCATATGCGTTATTCTCATAGATATCCAAAATGATCAGCTGCTTCGGCTTATGTGCTGCAATTTGACGGCACAACTCGCTACCAATAGAGCCACCACCGCCCGTAACAAGAACCGTACGGTTTTCAATATAGCCCATAATCTCGCCAAGATCGACCGTAATCTGGTCGCGCCCCAGCAAATCAAGAATGCTGACCTCACGCAAAGCTCCGATCGACACCTCGCCGTTCATGAGCTGGTAAACACCGGGCAGCACGCGGGTATGTACGCCGCTATCACGACATTTTTCAAGCACACCGCGAACAATCTCGCGCGACATAGACGGCATGGCAACAAAGATCTCTGTAGCATGGAAACGCTCTGCTGCATCTTTGACGCAATCAACCGCGCCATAAACCGGAACGCCGTCGATTAGCAGACCGTGTTTGTTCGTGTCATCATCCAAAAAACAAGCAGGACGGTAATTCACATATTCCGAGGTACGGATCTCACGCAGGAGCATACGCCCTGCCTCACCGGCCCCCACAATGATAACCGCTTTCTTTTCGGCTGTCGTTCCACGCAGAACGCGGCGAAGATATCGCAAAAACCGGCACAAGAACCGCACGGCCAGCATAGCAAAGGTCAGCGTTCCGAAATAACAGATGGCAAAACGAACGTTCAGCTCCCAAGCTGCGCAAGCGATGAGAGATGCCACAAAAACGCAGCCGGTGGTGAAAAACACATTGATGCCCTCCATCACGCCGGCAAAGCGGAAGGAGCCTTTATATACGCCAAATAACAGCGTGGCCACGAACAAGACACCAAGCGAGGACAAAAACGCCGGCAGATACGTCTGCACCTTTTCGGGAGCCAAGCCCTCTCCAATCAAATACATAGAAAAAGCCGCCATGAATAGGGCTGCCACCATATCCAAAGCAACTTTCATGATGATACGCAATATGCGATTCAATCAGATCGCCTCTTTTCAAAATAATATCTCAATACAAAACGCAGAAGTCTTTTTCTCATTCTATCACACAATCCTTCATTTGTCAAGGGGTTGTTTTTTTCACAAAAAACAGCTCTTTTCCGCTGTTTGCGAAAAAGAGCCGAAATTATTCCTCTTCTGCATGCGCACGTCGCGCATCAACCGCGGCTTGAGAAAGTGCCGCCATGAATGTCTCGTCTGCCTCCAGCATCAAAAGAATATCTGTGCCGTCTACACGCCCCAATACATATTGATAGCAACCGCCCCGCATCGTTGCCACATAGACATGTGCTTTGCCGCGCGGCGGTTCCTTCTCTGCGGGTAGGATGCGCGTAATCGCGTGTAGCGGCAAATGACAAACCAAGCTTGATCGCTTGCCCTGTATTTGCTCCACAAGCAGGCAAGGAATGCCGTTGCCCGGGTCGGTCAGGATATATGTATAGGTAGAAAGAATAAATTTATAGGCGATAAACAGCGCGCCGACGATCAGCACAAGAGCCAAAAGCTGCAGAATACCGCCATAGGCCGGCATGGGAATAGAGGAAACGAACAAAAGCGCCCCAACAATTAGCAGGACGAGCGATAATGCCCGCGCATGGTGATTCACAGGGCGCGGCGTATAGCGAAGCTCCTCCATTACCATGGAAGCAGATCCTCCTCCTGCAGGGTGTACACCAAATCGCGCTCAACAAGCTCCTTTTCGTAAACGGGAATACACGAATAGGGCGTTTCGGCATAATCCACGGCATCTTTATAGTAGATCTCCACACGGATCCAGCCGGGATCCTTTGCAAAATCCACATCCGAGGTGACCAGCTTCATGTACTGATACATAAACTTGCTTTCTGTCCATACACAGGTAAGCGGGGTACGATGACCGCTGTTATCCACAAGCGAAATATCAAACAGCGCTGGGTCAGGCGACGGAATTTCAGCCAGGGCAAAATCCTTTTGCATCTCCTCCAGCGTGCTGACATTATAGCGCAGCGTGATCTGAAACTCACCCGTCTTGGGACAGTAAAACTGATTGGATGCCATAAAGAGCGAGAAATTGGGATCATCGTAAGAAACACGCAGCTCCTGGCGGTGCATCGCAAGCGTGGGGTCCTCCTCATATGCGGCAACCAACTCCTCGCTTGGGTAGAGCCGTTTCATGCTGGCGGGATAATAGTCAGCCATGACAATGCGTATGATCAAAAAGGCAATAACGCCAAAGATGACAAGAAAGCAAATCCCCTTTAACACCCAAGAGATGATACGGGACGCGCTTGGTGCTTCTTTCATATACTCCTCCGTTTTCTATATCCTGTAAAAAAATCGTATTCAGCAATAGCCATCTCTATTATAGACGATAAATTGCGCTTTGTCAATCGAAGAAATCAGAAGTTTTTTGACCTTTCCGTGAATTTATTTCAGAAAGACCTTGACAATTTGCAGGGTTTTGTGTATAATATCTTGTAGACTTTTGACAAGTCGGTTTTTTCGCGCGTTTTTTTGCCAAAAGGAGGGCATATGAAACTGGATCTGCGCCCTTTGCTGGCGGAAAACATACGTATCCTGCCTGTTGATTTTCTTCTCCCGCCACCCGCGGAGGAGGATATGGCTCCCAATTTGTACGGCGTTCGCTTTCCAAGCGACCTGCAGGTGCAGGGGGAGATCACAAACACGGCCGGGTATATGCGCATGTCGCTTTCTGCTGCGATCCCCTACATTGCTCCTTGCGCCAGATGCTTGGAAGACGTAACCGGCACATTCTCCTTCCGTTTTGAAAAAACGGTAGCGCCGGCAAAGCTGCTTACCAACATTGCAGAAGAGGATGCCGATGATTACGTGATCGTAGAAGACGGGTTTCTTGATGTGGACGAGCAGCTTTTGGAGATGCTGACACTCGAGTTTCCTTCCAAGCTTTTGTGCCGCGAGGATTGCGCCGGGCTTTGCCCGCAATGCGGCAAGAGCCTGAATGAAGGCCCCTGCCAATGCAGCAAGCAAGAGACCGACCCGCGTCTGGCACCGTTGGCCGCATGGCTTGAACGGCATAAAGCAGACAAGTCAGAGGACGAAACATAAGGTTATTCTAAAAATGAAAATATGACGCGCCCACGCGCAAAGGAAATCAGGAGGTGTATCCGAAATGGCAGTACCGAAGAGAAAAGTATCCAAGGCTCGCAGAGATTCCAGACGCTCCAGCACATGGAAACTGGAAAACCCCACGCTTGCAAAGTGCCCCCAGTGCGGCGAGATGAATCTTGCCCATCACGTTTGCAAGAACTGCGGCTCTTACAAGGGTGAAACCATCGTAGCAAAGGCTGAAAAGTAAGTCATAGCACGAAAACAGCGTGTCCCCGATCTGCGGATCGGGGACACGCTGTTTTTATAGGATTTCTTCTTCATAATAGTGATCTGGGAAGGTCTTTCCACCCTCGGTGAGCGAAACAAATCCATCCCTCATCAGGAAACTGCCAATGGTGCTGCCACCGACCGCACCGGCCCCCAAAAAGATACGATCATCAAGCGAAGGTACCTCGCCGCCTGCACGCAACGCATAGGCGCCCCCCTCCTGCAGCAGAGGAGAAAAGATGACCATCTTGTAATAGGCGCGGGGCGAAACAGCCGTTATCAGTGTTTTTGCCCCTTGCTGCAAGGCAATTGGCGTATCAGCCGTGCGCACCTCGGAAAAGGTCGCTTCTACCACGCCGGCAGTAGATTGCTCGGTCAGCGCGGGAACATAGGTCGTTCTGCCAACGGCAACCAGCGTGCCGCCTGTCATGGTAAAGCCGCCGTCACAATCGAGCGGATCGCCACCCGTAAACTCAGGGCCTGCCAGCAGCGCAAGACCGCCGCTCATCTGTATACTGCCGCGCACGCAAAGCGCATCGCGATCGGCATTGACAACGAGCGAGCCGCCCGTGATATACATTTGTGCCGTGGAAGGTGCTTCCACAACCGCATCATCGGGGTAAAGATCAAAGCTCTCATCAACAATCAGCGCACGGATACGCGCATTCACACCATCCATCTGGGAGGTGATGCTGGTCTTACCGCCTGCAATCTCCATCCGCTCGGCCACCATGCCCTCAAGGCAGGTGCGCACGGTGATCTCGCCACCGCCGATATACAGATCTGTTGCCAGAATGGCATCATCACCCGCGTAGAGCGAAAAGCTGCCGCCCGTTAAGGCTGCGCGTGTATCGGCGTGAATGGCATCATCTGACGAATCAATCTCAAAGCTGCCACCGGAAACGACCAGCTCCGAGGTGGCCTTTAAGCCCTTGCGGCTTTCCAACCCGCGCGGATACACATAGCCGCCACCGCAAAGCAGATGGTATTCCCCACCTGTTATCAGCATTCTGCCCGCTGCCTGTATGGCATCGGTGCCTGCCGTCAAGCGATAAACGCCGCTTTCGATATAGATGTAACCAAAGCCCGCTTCCACATTGTTGGCCTTGATGCAATCTCGTTTGCAATCGGCCTCCAGCGTAGCACCGCGCATCAGCAGCGCATCTCTGGCAATGATGCCGTCCTCCTTTGCGCGAATGTTCAGCGCAAGGTCAGCGATGATCAAGGTATCCTTGCCGTGAATGGCATCACGGAAATTGCCTTCTACCGTTAACTCCCCCGTTCCGCAAAGGATCAAATCATCCTCAGAGAAGATGGTGGCATCCGGTTCGAGATAAACGGGATCAATATAATCATATTCCGTACCGTCACTCAGCTGATTGACCGTACCGGCCTCTGCAATCACGCGGACAGAAGAGGCTTGCCGAACGTAGATGGGCGAAGAACGCCGGCAGCAGAGATCGGCATTGGCAAACACGAGATCTACCCGCCCCTTTGCCACATCTACCACAATCTGCCCATCAGACATCTCGCCGCTGAAGACATAGGTACCGTTCTGACGGATGGTAAGCACACGACCATCCTCGGAAAGTGTAGCACCAACGCCCTGCACCGACATGCGCTCACCTTCCAGGGTCACTCTGACCGCCGTGGCCGCGATCCATGCAGGGTTCACGTCATCGGCCGCGATCTCAATTTCCGCAGCCGTCAATGTGCTCTCGGGCAAAACAATGGGCGAGGGAGGAACAACGCCCCCCTGCAGCCGTGCAAGGCCACCCGGCAGTAATACAACCGCTGCTACGACCAACAGGATCGCAACAACAGCACATACGATTTTTTTACTCAAAGCTTACTCCTTCGCCCGTATGCGGGCATTGTCCACAAGGATCAGAGTTCGTCCTTTTTGGGCATGGTAATGGCGCAGGTGATCGGCAGGTTGCCGTTTCTCTCACGCAGCGCGTCCATAAAGGCCTTTTCCTTACGGCGATCCTTTAAGGTTACCTTGTAACGCAGCTCATACATACTACCCATATTGGTGGTACGCACCAGCTCCAGATTGTATTTACGCGTATAGGTCTTAAAGGCATCATCAAACACGCCGGTATAATCCAGCGATTCGGGAATCAGGATCTTCAGTACACGGTCAAGACCGGCATCCTCACCAAAGGGAGTAAGGCCGAGAACGACCATCACCAGGCCAAGCACCACGGTCAGGATGGCAGCATACAGCACATAGCCCATACCCACCGAGATACCAACGGCAACGGCGCAGAAGATCGCTGCAATCTCACGTGCCGTACCGGCAGCAGAACGGAAGTTCATCAGCGCGAAGATACCGCCCACCGCAAGCGCAGCACCAAAATTTTGGTTAACGAACAAAATAACGCTTTGAATGATTGCCGGCATCAATACCAAAGAAACTGCCAGGCTCTTGGAATACGCGCCGCTGAACATATAGGCAACGGCCAGCAGAAGACCGAGCAACAGCGCAGCACCAAGGCAGATCAAAACATCTGCCGCGTCAAAAACGATGTTTGTAGGAAACAAGCTTGAAAAAGACATAACAGAATCTCCTCACTCTCCCGATGACCTGGGTCGGGACTTATGTTTTAACGGTCACCGGCCAAGAGGCCGGCAACGGCAGCGCAAGACAGGACAATGGTTCCGATGCAAAGTGTGCGAAGCAGATCGATACGAAACCGCCCACGCAGCGTACGGGAAAAGACCGGGGTGGCAGCATCGGGGCTGTCATACAGCTCCTCTGTCACGCTGAAAACGGTTTTGTACACCGGGCGACGCAAGCGCGTGTGCTTGTTTTTCTCTGTCATAGGGCATCCTCCTCGTTTCTTGCAATATACGGATATATTATACAATAATGCGTTGCAAATTGCAAGCATAATTTGTACATTTTTGCAAAGAATATTTTTAAAGACACGGGAGGAGGAATTCTATGCGTTCGCCGGCACCAACATGGTTTCTTTATTTTCTTTGCGGGCTGATTTTAGCATTGCTGATCTGCCTGTTTCTCTTGCCCGCCACCGCGCAGCCAAGCGGCTCTGACATCGTGCGGCAGGTGCACTTTGTCTTCCCGAGGTTGTAAAAAATTGATTACAGAGCAGGACGTGCCCCGAGAGCCATCTACTGCAAAACAGGCAAAACAATGAAAATAGGGTTTCATGGTAGGGACAGGCGTCCTCGACTGTCCGCCTTAACCGTTT
>JAFTQX010000021.1 GCA_017462545.1 Clostridia bacterium | reverse complement strand
GGCTTGTTCTTATCAATGGCTACGACCTTCACAGGGGCGGTCTTTGCTGCCTTGTCGGCAACGATGATCGCGGTGGTGAAGCCGTAGACCTCCAGCATACCAAGTGCCATGGCTTATCCTCAATCAGCACGGTAGCAGATCTTGATGCCCTGCTGTGCCACATTGACCTCCATTGCCTCATTCAGCTTGTCAAGAGGGAAGGAGTGGGTAATCAGATCCTCAATCGGAATCTTCATCTCGCGCGCCTGACGCAGGAATGCAATGCAGGTCGGATAATCGTCTGCGCTGTAATCCCAAGAGCCAACGATGTTGATCTCCTTGTTACACATCGCAAAGTGCGGATTGACGCTGTATTCGCCATTGTTGACGAAGAAGCCCATCTCGCACAGACCGCCGCCACGGCGAATGTAAGCATAGATGTCTGCCGCCGCGGCGGGAGCACCCGTGCACTGGAATGCAAAGTCAGCGCCGATGCCGTTAGAAACGGCCTTGACAGCTTCTACTCTCTTTTCCAGCGTATCCAGCTCGCGGAAGTTAATGGTGGTTTTCGCACCCAGACGCTTTGCCATCTCCAGACGCTTTTCATTGCCGTCAATGGCGATGATGTGGTTGATGCCGGCGGCACGCAGTACGGCAATCTGCATCAGACCAACCGGGCCACAGCCCTGGATCAGCGCCTTGGTGTTGAAGTTGATCAGGCCTGTGCTGTTTGCACGCTTGAGGGCGTGTACGCAAACGGTTGCCAGCTCCAGTAGCATTCTTTCGTTCAAATTCAGATCGTTGACGACAAAATAGGTAGCCCCCTTTGCGCGAATCAGCAGATGGGTGGCAAACCAGCCGTTCAACGGCTGCGCGTCATCGTGACCAATCAGACCGAATACGCCCTGCTTGTCGCAGAGGTTGGTGTTGGCGGGGTGGTTACGGCAGATCTGGCACTCGCCGCAGGAGATGACCGAGGTAACGATCTTATCGCCAACCTTGATCGGCTTGCCCGAGGTGTCGCACTTGACATTCTTGCCAAGGGCAATGATCTCGCCTGTGCCCTCATGACCGAGGACAACCGGAATGAGACCGAAGGGATCGCCCTTCCATTCGTGCACATCCGTACCGCAAACGCCGCAGCCCTCTACGCGAACCAAAATGTCATCGTCCTGTAGGGCAGGGATGGGGTACTCGCGCACCTCGATCTTCTTATTGGCTGTCAGCATCGCAACCTTCGCCGTTGTCGGGATATTGGTAGAAGAGCTTGCCGCTCTGCCGGTCATTTCACCAAGAACCTTGCGCACGATGCTTTCAACCTGTGAAGAATTCAGTTCCATAGATTGATTTTTCCTTTCTCTTAAATAATGCGGAAGCTATCCGCCATCACGCAGCGGCGCAGACGCGTAAAGCTTCTTGCCGAGGTGATGCCCTCGCCGGTCGGGCCGGCGATGGTAAAGGTGGTATGTCCCTCGCCGCCAAAGCCGATGCCGGCATAGGAGGGCGCGTTTTTGACGAAAATCGTCGTTTCCACCGCACGCGCAAAGCGCGTCAGATGCTCAATGTTTTTCGAGTGCATGTGTGCTGTGTGGCGGTTGCCGTGCTCGGCCTTAACGGCCAACTCGATCGCCTCGTCAATGTTTTTGACGCGTACGATCGGCAAAATCGGCATCATCAGCTCATGCTGTACAAACATGTGTGAAAATTCTGTCTCGTAAATGAGGCAGCGTACGCCGTCCGGTGCCTTTACACCGATCTTGGCAAGCAGCACTGCGGCATCGCGTCCTACACAATCACGCGAGACGACCTTTTGTGTGATCCCCGTTTTGGGGTTCTTGACGTCCTGCATCACGATCTCGGAAAGCGCAGCCGCCTCCGCATCGGAAAGCAGGTAAGCACCAACCGCCTTCATGCCGTCGATCAGCTCGTCTGCGATGCTTTCAAACGCAAAGACCTCTTTTTCAGCAATGCAGGGCAGGTTGTTATCAAAGGTGCAGCCGTCGATAATATCCTTTGCCGCCTTGCGAATGTCAGCCGTATCGTCTACGATAACGGGCGGGTTGCCCGCACCGGCACCAATGGCCTTTTTGCCGGAGGAAAGCACCGCCTTGACAACACCGGGCCCACCTGTGCATACCAGCAGGCGGATGGCCGCGTGCGTTTGCATGACCTTGGCGGTGTCAAGCGTGGGCTTGGCAACCGAGGCGACCAGCACCTGCGGGCCACCGGCCTTTTGAGAGGCGCGGTTGATGAGATCGACCGCATAGTTCGATGTGGCAATGGCACCGGGGTGCGGATTAAATACCACACCGTTGCCGGCGGCAATCATGCCAATGCTGTTGCAAATAACGGTTTCGGAGGGATTGGTGGAGGGGGGTAATGGCACCCACAACGCCAAAGGGGGCTTGCTCGGTCAGTGTCAGACCGTAGTCACCTGTACGAACGCTGGGTTGGATATCCTCCGTGCCCGGTGTCTTGTCGGCAACCAGGATGTGCTTGGCCGTCTTGTGATCGACGCGTCCCATTTTTGTTTCGGCTACGCCAAGCGTGGCCATGATGGGGGCTTCCTCTCTCGTCATTTCGCGAATTACGGAGATCAGCTTTTCCCGTTCGGCGACCGACATGGCACGCACCGCGCGATAGCCGGCGGCGGCAGCCTCAATGGCATCCTCCATATTCTCGTAAACACCGATAAAGCGGCGACCGCAGTATTGTGTTGCGTTCCAATCCTTGGCAGGGGAGACGGTTTCGGGCTTGATCTCGGAGACGATCTGCTTGACGATCTCGTCAATCATCGCCTCGTTCCAATTGATAGCCATCGTCTTTCTCCTTATGTATTTCGATGTCGAGAAAGTCGATTACTTACCAAGAGCGGCAAGAACCTTCTTGGTAATGGCGGCTACCAGATCCTCGTCTGCAGAGCTGCCGTGGTTGCCGCAGGTGCAGGTAGATGTGGTCTTGTCTGCGTTGTGCTTGCAGCGGCAGTCCTCGGTGCCGCGATTCTTGCAGGTCTTGCAGCCGGGGTGACGGCCGGGGATCTGCATCTTCTTACGCAGCTCCATCAGCTTCTCCAGCTGATCGCAGGGAATCTCCTCAACGTTGCCAAGCTCGCGTGCGTGCTTGCAGATTTGTGCGTTGAACTCAACCTCCTCCATCAGGAAGAAGGCCTTCTTCAGCGTGTTACCAACCGTCAGCGCACCGTGGTTCTTGAGCAGGAAGGCATCGTTGTCCTGAATGTAGGGGGCAAGCGAATCCGGAATTTCCATCGTCGAGGGCGTACCGTATTCGCAGGTGGGAACAGCACCCATGGTCAAAATGGCCTCGGGCAGGATGTACTGGTCAAGCGGAACGCCGGCCACCGTAAAGGCAGTCGCTACAGGGGGATGCGCGTGAACAACGGCGTTCACGTCGGGACGCTCGCGATATACGCGCAGATGCATCTTGATCTCGGAGGAGGGGTTCAGCTTGCCCTCCAGCTTCTTACCGGTGCCGTCGATCTTAATGATCATATCCGGGGTAAGATCGCCCTTGGATACACCGGTCGGGGTGCAGTAGTACTCATTGGCGCTGACCTTCACGGAGATGTTACCGTCGTTTGCGGCAACAAAACCCTTGGCATACAGCTTGTGGCCAACCTCGCAGATGGCCTTTTTGATTTCAAATGCGGTCATGGTGTTTTTCCTTTCGTGGTATATATATTTATTTTATTTGAATACTTATTTTACAAAGGTCATCGTGTCGCACGCGATCATGTATTCCTCGTTGGTCGGAATCGACATCACACGTACCCTTTCGCCATCGCAGGAGATCTCGCCCTCGCCGCCGCGGCCAACAGCCTTATTCTTGGCTTCATCTGCCGTAATGCCGAGATATTCCATATCCTTGCAAATGCGGTCACGGATGATGACATCGTTTTCTCCGATGCCTGCGGTAAAGACAAGCACATCAACACCGTTCATCTCTGCGACAAAGGAGCCGATGATCTTTTTAACATAATGAATGAGAATGTCAATTGCCAGCTTGGCGCGGTAGCCCTCATTCTGCATGACATCGTAGCAGTTGGAGGAAACGCCCGAAACGCCGAGAAGGCCGGATTGCTTGTTCAGCAGATTGTCCATCTCGTCGGGGGTGGTGTTCAGCTGCTTCATCATATAGGTCACAATCGTGGGGTCAATCGTGCCGGAGCGGGTGCCCATCGGCACACCCTCCTGCGGGGTAAAGCCCATCGTGGTGTCAATCACCTTGCCATGCTTGATCGCCGTGATCGAAGAGCCGTTGCCGAGATGGCAAACAATGGTCTTCAGCTCCTCCGGCTTTTTGCCAAGCAGCTCGGCCGCGCGAAGAGAAACATAGCGGTGAGAGGTGCCGTGGAAGCCATAGCGGCGCACCATGTGGTTTTCATACCATTCATAGGGCAGGGGATAGATGTAAGCGTAATCGGGAATGGTTGCGTGGAAGGCAGTATCAAACACACCAACGTGCGGTACGTTCGGCATGACCTTGCGGCAGGCCTCTACACCGGCAATCGAGCCGGGACCGTGCAACGGGTTGATCGGCACAATAGACTGCAGATATGCCATCTCCTCTTCGCCAAGCACGGCAGATTGACGTAGCTTTTCGCCGCCATGCGCAAAGCGATGGCCAACCGCCGCGATTTCATCAACACTTTCGATAACGCCAAGCTCCTTGTCGGTCAACAGCTCCAGCACACGGGAGAGGGCAACATCATGGTTGGCGATGACCAGATCCTCCTTGTGCTCGTTTGTGCCGTAGGCGTGCTTGATGCGGCCTACCTTGGGAGCACCGTTTTCCATCACGCCAATGTCAGAGCAAAGCCCTTTGGCAAGCGGCTCCTTTGTCGGCATATCGAACAACTGATACTTCAGCGAAGAGCTGCCGGCGTTAACGACCAAAATCTTCATATGTATCTCCTTATTGTAAAATTATCTCAATTGACACGCTTGGAGCGGAGAGAGGTCTCTGTTGCGCGCAGCACCTCGCGTACCTTCTCCTCGTTTTTGTAGACCACACGGTAGCAAAGCGCATCCAGCACCAGCAGGCGGGAAAGGTGTGCACTAAGCCCCAGTGAGGAATGGCGTACCTCTTCGGTGTCGGTCAGCAGCACGATATCACTTTGCCGCGTGATAGGGGATTTTTCCTTGGATGTGATCGAAATGGTGGTTGCGCCACGCTCCTTGGCAATGCGCATGGCATCAACAATATCCTTCGAGGAGCCGGAGTGTGAAATGCCGATCAGCACGTCGCCCGGTACAAGGCGAGAAACTGCCACGGTCTGCATATGCGTGTCTCCATAGGAGGCACTGTTGCAGCAGGCGCGGAGCAGCTTGTCTGATGCGTCTTGCGCAACAGATGCCGAAGAGCCAAGGCCAATCAGTACCACGCGAGAGGCAGATGCAATGGCATCAGCCGCCGCTGCCATGCCCTCGGCAGAAAGAGTCTTTTTTGTGCGCTCCAAGGAGAGGTAGGCATCGTTGCAGATCTTTTCAAATACATCAAAGCAGGTATCGTCTGCCGTGATGTTGGGCGCAATGATTTTTTTCTCTGCTTCGCTTGCCAGGGAAAGCTTCAGCTCTTGATAGCCGTTGAAGCCCAAACGGCGGGAAAAGCGTACGATCGTCGCCTCGCTCGTTTCACAGGCGGTGGCTAACTCACGGATCGCATAAGGCAAAACCTCTCCGGGGTGAGAGAGCAGCCAATCGGCTACGCGGCGTTCTGCCTTGCCCATGTCGGCATATAGGGACTGTGCTTGCAGCAATGTTCGGTTCACCGATGATACCTCCTTCGGAGAAATGGATAAAAATGAAACAAAATTTCATTACGAAACCATTATACACCTTCGGCTTTTGTTTGTCAATAAAATTTTACTACTTTTTAGGAAAATGTTGAAAATCTTCGTATGATATCGGTTTTTGATATTGACAAGGTGCTTTTTTTTCAATATAATGGTAATAGTAACATACCGCAAAATGCGGCAAAAAGGAGGAACACCATGCCCTTAAACATCCCCGACTATCACAAATCTCTTGAAAAACTGCATGTTGGCTGTGAAGAACCCCGCGCATACTTTATCCCCTATGAGAATGCCGAAAAGGCAAAGGCGGATAACCGCGCGCAAAGTGCTTATGTCAAGTCCCTTTGCGGCACTTGGGATTTTCAGTATTATTCCTCGGTGACCGAGGTGCCGGATTTTACCGCCGTGTGGTTTGACCGTGCAGGTATGGACAAGCTGCCCGTTCCCATGAACTGGCAAATGGCCCTGGGCCGTGGCTATGATGTGCCGAATTATACCAATGTCAACTATCCCTTTCCTCTCGATGAGCCGCATGTTCCATCTGAGAACCCCTGCGGTCTTTACATGCGCGATTTTACCTATACCCCCGTTGAAGGGAAGGATGTATACATGATTTTTGAAGGGGTAGACAGCTGCTTCTATCTCTTTGTCAACGATCGGTTTGCCGCATACAGCCAGGTCAGCCATATGACCAGTGAGATCAAGGTGACCGAGTATTTGAAGCCGGGCAAAAATACCGTAAAGGTACTGGTGCTCAAATGGTGCGATGGCTCGTATCTGGAGGATCAGGATATGTGGCGCGCCTCCGGCATCTTCCGCGAGGTATACCTGCTTTCGCGTGACAGTACTCACATCAAGGATATCTATCTGCATCCGACTCCGAACGAGGACTTTACTGCTGCCGCCTTCTCCTTTGATCTGAAAAATACCGCTCCGCTTACCGTTTCCTACCGTCTGCTTGCCCCTTGTGGCTGCGTGATCGAGGAAGGGAAGGCAGAGGTTGGCTGTGAGGGAACGGTCACGCTGGCCGACATCAAGCAACCGTCTCTTTGGAGCGATGAAGAGCCTACGCTCTACGCCATCGAGATCACCGCCGGTAATGAGGTGATCTATCTGCCCTTCGGTATCCGCCGCTTTGAGGTGCTTGGCAAGGCCTTCTACCTCAACGGCAAAAAGATCAAGTCCAAGGGTGTGAACCGTCATGATAGCCATCCCGTGCTGGGGCATGCTACGCCGCTTGAGCACATGATCGAGGATATCATGATCATGAAACGCCATAACGTGAATATGGTGCGTACCAGCCATTACCCGAACGATCCGCGCTTCCCGGGCCTTTGTGACCGCTATGGTATTCTGATGTGTGACGAGACAGATATTGAGTGCCACGGTAACGGATGGGGGGACTATCGGAAAGAGCCCAATCCGTTGTCCACGAATAATGATGAATGGACAGAGGCATATATCGACCGCGCTGCCCGCATGCTGCAGCGGGATAAGAACCACCCTGCCGTGATCATCTGGTCTGTCGGTAATGAAAGCGGCTGGGGCAAGAACCACCGCCTGATGGCCGAGTATTTCCACAAAAATGATCCTACTCGTCCCGTACATATGGAGGATGAATCTCGCTTTGCGTGTGAGGCATTGCGTAACACGGATCCTGAGATCCAGGCAACCTTTGACGTGTTTGAGTCGTATATGGATTTTGAGAGCCGTATGTACCCCTCCACGCAGGATATGCTGGACATATACGTCAACAATCCGAAGATCACCAAGCCGCTCTTCCTCTGCGAATATTGCCACGCGATGGGCAACGGCCCTGGCGACCTGAAGGAATACTGGGATCTCATCTACGCCCACGACGAGCTCTTTGGTGGCTGTGTTTGGGAGTTTACCGATCACTCTGTCGATATCGGTAACGAGATCGATGGGCATAAGTACACCTACGGTGGCGACTTTGGTGATCACCCCAACGACGGCAACTTCTGCGTAGACGGACTGGTATATCCCGACCGCCGTCCGCACACCGGCCTCTTGGAGCTGAAGAATGTCATCAAGCCCGTTCGCGCTACCTATGCAGACGGTAAGCTGACGATCAAGAACCTGCGCTACGTTAAGTCGCTTTCCGACCTAGCCCTTGTGTATTGGGTAGAGGTAAACGGCAAAGCGGTCAAGACCGCGCAGATCACTGATCTTGCCATTCCCGCACAGGAGGAGAAATGTTTTGATCTGGCGCTTGGCAAGCTGCCTGCCGGCATCGTGACGCTGAACCTCTCCTTCCGTCAGAAGGATGTTACCGAATGGGCTCCCGCCGGCTATGAGATCGGTACCGAGCAGTTTATCCTCTGCGAGGGCGAAAAGATCGCAGCCGAGGCGTGCGGCGTGCTTGCGCTTGAGGAGACAAACAGCACCTATACCGTGATTGATGATGAAAAGATCTATACGATTAATCGCGCTACGGGTGCCATCATTTCGATCACCGATAATGGCACGGAGCTGCTTTGCTCTCCCATCCTGCCTACCATCTGGCGCGCACCGACCGATAATGATCGTGTTGTCAAGAACGAGTGGTTCAACCAGGGCTTTGATCGCCAGATCGTTGACTGCCGCACGGTAAGTGTTGAAAAATGCGATAAGGAGGAGGTTGTTATTGGCGCACACCTCGTCATGGGGGCACGTGCCAAGCGTATGACCTTTACCATTTGTGTCACCTATACCTTCCGCCCCGGAAACGGTGTTGTTGTCACTTGCGATGTGGAGACCGGCACGCCCGATACGGTCAATCTGCACCCGTGGCATGAAAAGACCTTCCTCCCGCGCTTTGGTCTGCGCCTGACCATGCCCGAGGGGTATGAGAACATGTCCTACTTCGGCTACGGCCCGATGGAAAGCTACGTGGATAAGCGGCAGGCCGCTCGTCTTTCCGATTTCCACACCACGGTCAGCGAGAACTTTGAGCATTACGTCCGCCCGCAGGAAAACGGCTCACACTACGGCTGTCGCTATGCCGCCGTGACGACCTATACCGGTCAAGGCCTCTTCTTCTTCGGTGATAACGTATGCTTTAACGCCTCGCACTTCACGCCCGAGCAGTTGACTGCCACCGCGCACGATTATGAGCTCGCTCCCATGCGTGAGACCACCGTCATCATCGACTATAAGCAGAGCGGCATCGGCTCCAATTCCTGCGGCCCGTGGCTGGCAGGGAACATGCAGTTCCGTGAACCGAAGTTCACCTTCCGTCTCCGCATCCTTCCCGCGCTTGCTGCATCCATTGATCCGATGGCAGAAGCAAGCAAGAAATTCTAAAAAACAAGAAAAAGCAGGGAATTTTCCCTGCTTTTTCTGTTTGCCCCTTGCTTTTTCTTGCGAAGTACGGTAAAATATATAAAATAGAAGGGTGGTGCTTGTGTGTTGAAGAAAAAGAATAAAAAAATAGGCAAGCCAAACAGGTTGCTTTATTGGTTGGTCTATCATGTTTTGTATCCGATCTATCGGCGCCGTTATGGCGTAACGCTGGATACGGCAGCCTTGAAAGAAATCAAAGGACCCGCCTTGGTCATTGCGCCACATACCTCTAACAAGGATCACTGGCTGCTTGGCATCGCTCTGTATCCCACACGCCCGACCTTTGTCATCAGCGAGCATTTTACCGCCAATCCCAAGCTGCGTCCCATTTTGCGTCTGGCGCACGTGATTACCAAAAAAATGTTCTGCCCGGATGTGGGCACCATTATGAACATTCTTCGCGCCGCGCGGGAAGGCAATACCATTGTCCTGTTCCCGGAGGGGCGTCTGACATGTAACGGTCGTACCGGTGCGTTGACCGACGGCACCGCCACTCTTGCTAAAAAGCTTGGGTTGGATGTGTATTCCGTCACGGCAAACGGCGCATCTCTTACATTCCCCAAGTGGGCAAAGAAGCCCCGCCGCGGTTCCATTCGTATCGTAGCCAACAAGCTGATGAGCGCGGACGAAGTAAAAGCGTTGCCGCTTTCAGAGATCGAGTCACGCATGCAGAATGCAATCGCGCATGACGATGCCGCTGCTATGGCCGGTGTGCCTTATCGTGCAAAGGGAATGGCGGAGGGGCTTGATGGTATCCTTTATCGCTGCCCGTCTTGCGAAAAAGAACTAACTCTGCAATCTGCCGGAGATTATCTATCTTGTTCTTGCGGCATGCAGGCGCGATTGGATCAACGCTACCGCCTGCATGATGTGCCGTTCCACACCATTTTGCAATGGTACGATTGGCAGATTGCCGCCGTAGATCTTGGGCGTGATGTTCTGGAGACAGATGCCATCATCGGCGCGGTGGATGAAAAGGGGAATATGGACGAACATGCCGGGCAGGCGCACGTTCGCATGGATAAAGAAACCTTCTCCTTTGATGGTACTGTTTTTGGTCAACCGATCTCCTTTACCCGTCGCACCGTGGATATCACCGCGTTCCCCACAACGGTCGGTAGCCACTTTGATATTTATCATAACAATAAGATGTATTACATATTCCCGCAGCCGGATACCCGTATATCGGTGAAGTGGGTTGCGTATCTTGATCGCCTTGTTGAAGAGGAGAAGCAAAAAGCCGCTCTTCAATCTTGACAGAACGGGGTTTTTATAGTATAATACCTTTGTTAAACGGATAAATGCCACCAGGCAAAAGAAAGGACACTCATATGGAAAGAACCTATATTGCCAATCTCCCCGCCGATCAGGTCAGCCGTGCCTGCGGCTTTGTAGACACCATTCGTCAAATGAAGTGGGGCGCCTTCGTCGTTCTTCGTGATACGACCGGTAAGATCCAGGTCACCGTTGATAAGGCCACCATTCCCGAAATTGCAACTGTTACGCCGCATTCTGTGCTGTCTGTTGTCGGAACGGTCAAGGAAAACCCCTCCGTTCGTCTCGGCGGCAGAGAAATGATGGCCGAGAGCATGACCATTGAATCGCTTGCAGAGGGTCTTCCGATCCAGAACGATTCCGAGATCGAGGCACGTATGGATTACCGTTGGATCGATCTCCGTCGTGAGGAAAATCAGCTGATGCTGAAGGTGCAGACTACGCTTGTCAGCGCGATGCGTGAGTTTTTGCTTGAGAAGAATTTTGTTGAGATTCATACGCCCAAGCTGATCGGCGCTGCCTCCGAGTCCGGCTCTGATGTGTTTGAGGTGAAGTATTTTGATACCAACGCCTACCTTGCCCAGTCGCCGCAGTTCTATAAGCAGATGGCCATGGCTGCAGGGCTTGAGCGTATTTTTGAGACCGGCCCTGTCTTCCGTGCCGAGAAATCCTACACCAATAAGCACGCCACCGAGTTTTCTGGCTTTGATCTGGAATTCTCCTATATCGATTCGATGTATGACGTGATGAAGATGGAGGAGGATTTGCTCACCTATGCGCTTGCCAAGGTCAAGGAGGCACACGGTGATGAGATTGTCCGTCTGTATGGGGAAGAGTATGCCGTTACCGTTCCTACGCAGCCGTTCCCGATTATCAAGCTGAAGGATCTTTATAAGGAGCTTGAGGAGCGCTACGGCTACTCGGTTCCCGAATCCATGCATGGCGATCTGACGACCGATGCCGAGCGTCTTTGCGCTCGCTTCGCCAAAGAGAAATACAATCATGAGTTCCTCTTTGTTACCGACTATGATGCCAAGGAGCGTGCCTTCTACCACATGCGTGATGAAAATGGCGTGCCGCAGGGCTATGACCTGATTTGGCGCGGTGTAGAGATCACCACCGGTGCCCAGCGTGAGCACCGCTATGAGATCCTCAAGGCGCAGGCAGAAGAGAAGGGGCTGGCGCAGGATGTAGAATTCTATCTCCGCTTCTTCCGCTACGGTTGCCCGCCGCACGGCGGCTTTGGTCTCGGTATCGACCGTCTGACCATGCTGTTCCTCGGTCTTTCCATCAAAGAGGTGCAGTTCCTCTTCCGTGGCCCCAACCGTCTTACTCCGTAATAAGAATAACCCCCGCAGCAGAAACCTGCTGCGGGGGTTGCTTTATGATGCGGTTTTGGCACCGATTCGTTTTTGAATGAGGTTGGTTATCACGCGATAAAGAGCAGAGAGCCCGATGTGGATCGGTATGCTCAGCAGAACAATGGCCAAGGTCAGTCCGGCAACGGGCAGCGTAAAGGCGGTCACGCCAAACCAGTTGCCGCCAAGCAGGCATCCGCCCGCAATGCAAATGGCAGAAAGTGCCACGCAGCCAATGCGGATGGGATTGAACGGGCGGCAAAGAAAGACCAGATTCATAAATGCGGTCAGCGTAAATGCCAGCATGACCAGGGTGTGCGCTTCGTCTGCGCTTAGTGTTATCAGCATGGGGCATAGCATTGCCAGCGCAATGTTGATAATGATCGTTAATCCGTATGGTACGCATTCTCGCAATACCACCGAAAGAAAACGCCCTTCTATCAGGCTGTGGTTAGGCTGGAATGTCAGGATCACGGAGGGGATGGCGATTACAAAAACCTCTACCATGATTAGAGAAGCCGGCTCAAAGGGATAGGGGATAGTAAATAGAATACAGATAAGAGAAAGCAGCACAGAAACCATCGTTTTCATCAAAAACAGGGTAGAGGAGCGCTGCACGTTGTTAACAACCTGCCGCCCCTCGCATACAACGCTCGGCAGCGCAGAAAAGTTGTTGTCCATCAGCACGATGTTGGAGATGTTACGCGCTACGCTGCTGCCATCAGCCATGGCGATGCTGCAATCTGCCTCCTTGAGTGCCATGGCGTCATTCACGCCGTCCCCTGTCATGGAGACAACATAGCCAAGGCTTTGCAGTTGTTTTACCAGAATCAGCTTTTGCTCCGGCGTTACACGGCCAAATACGGTGTATTCGTCAGCAATTTTGATTACCTCCTCCTCGGTTTTTCCATCAAGGGAGGCAAACTTTTCTGCATCTAATACGCCAACGCGCTTGGCAATGGCGGAAACCGTGACAGGATTATCGCCCGAAATAATTTTGATTTTGACGTTGTTTTCGACAAACCAAGCAATCGTATCCGGTGCTTCAGGACGGATATGATCCTCTAAAATGATCAAAGCAAGTGGACGCATGTCTCGGGGCAGAGCATCCTCGGTCGTTTCCTCCAGAGATTGAGCCAACATCAGTACACGCTGACCTGCCGCGGCATATTCCTCGATTTTTGATTGAATATCATGAGAAAGATTGCCAACAGAAAGAAACTCCGGCGCGCCGATGGCGCAGGTGCCGATCCCCTCAAAGGCGGTTGCGGTATATTTTCTCTTGGAGGAGAAGGGGATGTTGTAGCTCACCGACAAGGGCTGCTCGACCTTGTAGTAGGCAAGCAACGCGTCTGATGTGAAGTTTTGTGAGCTTTGCGCCGCCATGATCGAGGCGATCAGGTTGCCGCATTCCGTGTGCGGCATATCTGTCAGATCGATCTGTTCGATCACGCGCATGGTGCCGTCTGTAATGGTACCGGTTTTGTCTAGGCAAAGCATGTTCGTGCGAGAAAGCATTTCGATACTGTATGTGTCACGCACCTGTGCGCGCTTGCGCGAAAGCTTGATAACACCCATGGAAAGGGCTACCGTAATCAGCAGATACATGCCGGCAGGAATCATACCCACCAACGCCCCCGCGGTTTTTAACAGCGCGTCCTCCACGCGGTGTGTTTGGAAAAAGTTGTTGAGGCAAAGCAGCACAGCCACCGGGCCGATGAAAAAGGCGATATAGCGGATCAGCTTGGTCATATCGCGGAAGAGATAGGACTGCGGTGCTTTGACAGCCTTGATTTTTCTCGCAATAGATTGGATATAGTTGTCTCGCCCAACATGCTCGACCCGTGCGCGGCAGCTGCCAGAGATGACAAAGCTGCCGGCGAAAATCATATCACCGGGCTTCTTTTTGATCGCATCCGATTCGCCCGTCAGCATACTCTCGTTCATTTCCGGTATGCCGTCCAGCAGGATGGAGTCTGCGGGGACCTGCTCGCCTGCCTTCAGAATAATGACATCATCCAGCACCAGGTCATTGGAGTCTATGGCGCGCGTGATGCCGTTTCGCTGTGTATCTACGCGGGGGGCTGTGACAAGATCCAGCCTTTCCAGCGTGATCTTGGCGCGAATCTCCAACACCACCGCAATCACGGTGTTCATGACGATGACGATGGCAAAAAATAACTGATCGTACGCCTGCAGGACTAGAATTGTGCCGATAATGATGGCCCATATCAGGTTGAAAACGGTGCAGACGTTATCCTTTAAAATTTTCCATATCGGTTTGGCCGATGGGCGCTTTGTGTAATTGGTATATCCCTCAGCTATACGGGATTGTACCTCCTCGGTGGTAAGACCGATGTCGGGATCCGGTGTATAGCGCGTAGGGATTTGCGTTGTTTGCATGGTCTGTTTCATAAAGCACCCTCCGTTTTCATGTTCGATACAATTATAGTATATGTGTGGTGAAAAATCAAGCATATTCCATGAACGAGCAGGAAAAAACGAAGTTTTTTACCAAATTTCTCTTGCGTGTGATATAATAATCGGGGAGGCATTATGAAACAAACGATTTATTACTTGAATAGAGAGATTATATATGATCTGTCACGAAAGGCTGTTAAATATCTCAACGCCCGCGTGCGGCAGGATGGCAGTCTCGCCGTCTCGGTGCCGCGGCATTCTCCCAATTGGCAGATTGAGCAGTTTCTTCTTTCCCATATGCCAAGGTTGCTGCGTGCCATGGATGCCATGGTAGCACGGCAAAAGGAAGAGCCTGTGGTACTGAAGGATGGAGCGACACTATCACTGCTTGGCAAGCCGTATACCCTGCGCCTTGTGCGTGGCAGCCTACATGGTGTGAGGGAGCAGGGGAACGAGCTGCTTCTTTCCCTGCGTCATACAGAAAGTGAAACGCGCTATGCAGCTCTTCTGACGGCCTATCTTGATGATCGTGCCAAGCATCTGCTTGGTGAAATCTGCCGAGAAATATACGAGCGATATTTTGTCGACTGCTTTCTGTTTCCCGTGATTCATTATCGTCGTATGGTTTCGCGGTGGGGGAGCTGCAATAAGACGCGCGGTGTCATTGTGTTGAATAAACGATTGCTCTATGCGCCGCGCTCTTCGATTGAATATGTGGTTTTGCATGAATTGACACATATGCTTCATCCCGATCATTCGGCAAGATTCTATGCCGCCGTCGCTGCACGCATGCCTGACTATCGCGCCCGCGCCGCATGCTTAAAGCAAGTGGATCTTCGCCGTGCGGATTGGTTGTAGCAGTAGATCTTATGTGTGCAACACGCTTTGGCAAAAACAAAAAAAGACAGACAGTAAATGGCTGTCTGCCTTTTTTGTATAGTCGCGTTAGTCGCTTACGTAAGGAAGCAGGGCAACCTGACGTGCACGCTTGATCGCGGTGTTCAGATCGCGCTGGTGCTTTGCGCAAGTGCCGGAAACACGACGGGGAAGGATCTTTGCACGCTCAGAAATAAACTTTCTCAGCTTTGCAACATCCTTGTAATCGATGGCGTCGATCTTGTCCACACAGAAAATGCAAACCTTCTTCTTTCTGTGTACGGGACGGAAGGGACGCGGATTCTCGTTTGTTCTCTCCATGAAACGGTCCAAAACCTTTCTGACCCCAAAATACAATGTGTACCGACCGAGCCGGGAGCCTGGCAGGGTAGGCAACCGATAAAATCAGTAGAATGCCTTCTTAGAAGGGCAGGTTTTCGTCGTCACCCGTGATCTCTTCAAAATTGTTGTTCTCGCTGCTGTTGTAAGTAGGAGAACCGTAGGAGTTGGGCGTATACTGGTTGCCGTTTGCGGTATTGCCGCCGGCGGTGTTGCCACCATCGCCACCCTTAGAGTCGGCAAAGGTGACTTCGTCGGCTACAATAGAGGTAGAGTAGTGCTTAACACCCTGCTGATCTGTCCAGTTATCATTCTGAATCTGACCGCATACCAGGATAGCGCGTCCCTTGGTGAAGTAACGGGCAACAAATTCGGCAGACTGACGCCATGCTACAATGTTGAAGAAATCGGCAGGAGTCTGACCCTGTTCATTGCGGCCAAAGCGACGCTGTACCGCAATGGAAAAGCGGCAGACGGAAACGCCGGAGGGCGTCTGCTTCAATTCCGGATCTGCGGTAAGATTACCGACCAGAATAACCTTGTTAAAACTTGCCATGATTTTCCGTCTCCTTTAAAATCAAAAATTACGCTTCAGCCGCAACTTCGGCAGGAGCTTCTTCTGCAGCGGGAGCAGCTTCGGGAGCCTTCTCCTCAGCAGGAGCGACATAACCGTCAGAGCGAACAACGATGTTGCGCAGAATCTCATCGGTAATACCGAATACGCGCTTCAGCTCCAGCGGCAGGGTAGCCTCGCTCTTGAAATTCACAAGCACATAGTAACCCTCAACGTGTTTCTCGATCGGGTATGCCAGTCTGCGCTTGCCCCACACGTTCACGTTTTCAACAGTACCACCGTTGTCAGCGATGAGTGCGGTAAACTTGTTCACAACGGCCGTCGTAGCCTCTTCGGTCAGGTCGGGCTTGATTACGAACAAAGTTTCGTAAGAACAAATGACTTTCTCCATTCTGATTACACCTCCTTATGGACTTTTGGCCGCCGCGTGGGCGGCAAGGAGTGGGTTGATGCTTCAACCTCACTATTTTAGTATTTTACCATGTTTTATCTAACTTGTCAAGGGATTTTGGGGAGAAAAACAAAATTCTTTTTCCTATTTCTTCTTTTTTGCGTTTTTGCTCCGGAAAAGCTTTCGGAAAAGATTCTTGGCTTTGCAGGAAAGCTTGCAGCATCCGGCCTTGAAGTTGCGCCAGGTTGCCTCATATTCCTCCTCGCCTTCGTCCTCGCAGCCACAATCATCTTCTTGCACAACGTTCTCGGCAGCCTCTGCCGACTCGTCCTGATCGTTCTTCATGGGATTTCCGTCAGGGGAAAGGGGAACCCCCTTTTTACGCAACCGACGGTTTAAGAATCCATTCAGCTCAGATGCGATCGTAACCCAAACGGGAACAGCGAAAATGGCGCCGAGGAATCCAAAGAAGTAGTTGAACAGCAAAACAGAGACCAGCGCAATGCCGGCACTGGGACGCAATCGCTTGCTGAGCAGACTGCGCTCGATCAAAAAGTGCTCTGCCATGTTGATCAGCAGAATGATCAACATAAAGATCCAGGTAACATCGGGTTGTACGATGAAGATGATGATCGTGCAAAGCAGTGCAGCCAGCAACGGGCCGAAAAAGGGAATAATGTTCAAAATGAACACGATCAGCGAAAGCAGCGGATAGAAGGGAATGTTTAGTGCCCACGTCAGCAAATAGCAAAGCACACCCAACAAAAAGGAGCAGAGCAGACGTGAGGAAAGAAACTCGATGATGTTGGTGTAGAAACGACGGAAAAAACGGGCCGACCAAAGGCGGAATCGATCCGGCAATGTTGCCGCTGCAATCTTGCGTGTAAGTCCTGCAATCATATCCCGCGAAAGCAGGAAGTAGAAGGAAAGGATCAGTGCAACGATAACATCGGATGTGCTGGTGATAATGACAGTGAGGACATTTACCAGATTGCCGGCAAAGCTGCTCAGATACCCGGAGTATTGAACCAGCAGGTTGTTGATAAATTCCTGTGGTGTTTGTCCCGAGACACCAACGATCGAAACGATCAGCTCGTTGATAAATTCGTTTTGCTGCAAAAGGTTAAGCAGAAAATTCACATATCCCGTCAGCGTTTCCTGTAGCTCGGCATAGTTTTGATAAAGCAGAGGCAGCGCAGAAACAACCACAATTCCCACAAGAATCACGGCAACCAAATAGGCGAGTGATACAGCTGTTGCTCGTAAAGAGGGGCCTTCCCAGTGCTTTTTTAGTCGTTTTTCGGCAAAATGGGATAGGATGCGCTCTAAATTGTTACATAGCGGAAATAGAATGAGGGAAATCAGAATTCCAAAAACAACACTCTTTGCGGCAAACAGCAGGAATAGGAGCATATCCCATATGCGACCGAAATTCAAGATGGCAAAGAAGAACAGAAGCGTAGCAACGAGCACTAGCAGCACATAGATGGCAATGGTGGTATATTTGTTATTCGTCCACTTTTTCATCTGACTCCTCCTTTCCCACGTCCGTTGCGGGTGCTGCGGCATCCGCTTGCGCCGGCGGCTCACCGGAAATCGGCTCGCTCACGATTGGCGTGTTTTCATAATAGGCAAGGGAAATGGGGCGTCCCTTCTTTTTCAAACGATAGTTGACAAAATCTCCTGCCATGCGGTATAGGACAGAGAACAACGGCACGCCTACAAACCAACCGATCGGTCCCAGGTAAGCTCCCATCAGCATGATGGCGGTAATCACCCAGACAGAGGCAAGGCCGGTGGCAGAGCCAACAATTTTCGGGCCGATGATGTTGCCGTCAAGCTGCTGAATGATAATCAGAATAACGAGGAACCACAGTGCCATGAAGGGATCCTTCACAAAAATAATCAAAAAACTGGGAATGGCACCGATAACATAGCCAAAGGCAGGAATGATGCTGGTGACACATACAATGGCGCTGATCAGCGGATAGTACGGCATCTGTACGATGGCAAGAACGATAAAGGTGATGACGCCCACGATAAAGGAGTCGATCAGCTTGCCGATGATAAATTGGCCAAAGGCGCGGTCGGCAAAGTGCACCGAGCTTGCCGTTATGCGACAGACACGCTGGGGAAAAACAGCCAGCATGATTTTTTTGCAGGTCAGCCAAATGGTCTCCTTGTGATAGAGAATATAGATGGACAGCACCGTTCCGATCAAAACAACGCCCGTGGTTTCCAGCAAGCGCAGACCAAAGGCACCGAGCTGCGCGGTCAGCCATCCCAGCATGCCGGATACAGCTGCCACAAGATCCTCCAGATGGATCAGCGTGCCAAGGCTGCTTTCGCCATCCTCCAGAATGCCGATTTCCAGCAGCCATCCCTCAAGTCGCTCGATCAAAAGATTGATATACCGCACAATGTTTTCCGTAAAATCCTGATAGTTATAGATGATCTGCGGTACAATCATAAAAAGAAGTATCGTTACGATAATCAAGATGAACAGATAGGAAAGGGTAATGGCGAGCGTACGCGCAAGGTGCGGCTTGCTTTTTAGCTTTTTGAGAATTTTTCGCTCGGTGTAGCGAACAATCGGGTTGCAGATGTAGGCAAAGACAAAGGCAAACGTAACCGGGCGCAGAACATTCAGAAGAAGGAGAAGCTGGTTGAAGATGTATGGAACATTGATGCATACGACAACGCCCAGCATCAGCAGCGACAATACAAGAAAGGCATAGATCGCGATGGATGTATAGCGGTCGTTTTTTTGAAATCCGAACATGCAGTTCTCCTCCTTTCATTACATACTTATTATAAATATTATACACGGTTTTTTTGCGAAATCAAGAGAGAGAAAGGGAGAAAAAAGAAAAAAGAAGAAATAATTTGTAAAATTTGCTTTTTTTTCATAAACGTGGTATAATAAAGACGCATCTGTGCGAAATTCTGAAGAAAAGAGCAGAGCAGATATGATACAAAAAAAAGATAATTCTCTATCCCGTGGTCGCGTAACGCGCCCGGCGTATGCAAAAATCAATCTATATTTGGATGTTCTTTCTTGTCGGGAGGATGGCTTTCATGACCTTTTGACTGTCATGCACAGTATTTCCTTGCATGATGATATTCGGGTGGAATGGTTCTTGAGTGACACCACAGATATTTCTCTCCGCGTTTATGGTGCAAAATTGCCTCTCGACTCCAAAAACTTGGCTTATCGCGCAGCAGAACTGTTTTTGGCGCACACCCAGCAAACAGCCGCCCTGCATATCAACATTCGGAAACGGCTGCCCATTGCGGCGGGCCTTGCCGGCGGCAGCAGCAATGCGGCTGCGGTGTTACTGGCACTTAACGAGCTTGCCGGCTATCCGTTGACAGAGGAAGAATTGCTGGCACTCGGAGCAACACTCGGCTCGGATGTTCCGTTTTGTATGGTTGGCGGCTCACAGATCTGCCGTGGTAGGGGAGAGATGATGCGCCCGCTTGCATGTGGCACACCGCTATACTTGGTGGTTGCCAAGGGGAAGGAGCGTGTCTCCACGCCGCGCGCCTTTGCTTTGATGGACGAGCACTACCGTCGCTTTGACGGCAGTGTTCCTCATGGCGGACAGCCGGAAAAGCTATACCGCGCCGTAGCAGATGGAAAGCTGTCTTCCGTACCCGCTTGTATTTACAACGCCTTTGAGGCGGTGATACTGCCCACCTGCCCGGAGGCGGCTGCCTTGCGTGAGCAGCTCCTTTCGCTTGGTGCCTATGCTGCCTGCATGAGTGGCAGCGGCCCCTCGGTCTTTGGTCTCTTTGAGACACTGGAGCAAGCACAGCGCGCCGCCAAGGCAATCGGCCGCCACGCCCATGTAGCCACTTCGGCTCCTGCGATGATATAACACAAAAAAGAACGCCTGCGCAAGCTGCGCAGGCGTTCTGCTTTTGATTAAGTTGCTATTATTGCAAAAATCCTTCTACGATAACCTTCTCGGCTTCCTCTTCGGTCATGCCAAAGGTCATCAGCTTGGTGATCTGGTCGCCGTTAATCTTGCCAATGGCTGCTTCGTGAATCAGTTGCGCCTCGCTGTCGTTGGCGCGGATCTCGGGCACCGAGCTGATCTGTGCGTGATCCATGATGATGGAGTCGCACTGGACATGCGCACGGCAGGGGGCGTTGCCAATCACGCAAGGATGGAATACTTGACGCGAATCGTCCTTCGCGATGCTGCGGGAAATCACCTGCGTTACAGCATCCTTGCCGTCCAGCGTAACGGTCATGTTGCTTTCCGCCACCTGATCACCATGCGTCATGAGGCGCTCTGTCAGCACCAGCTTTGCACCGGCACCAACGGTAGCAACCGTATCACGCAGGGTAGAATCTACGCCACGAATCTGAATCATCTCCATCTCACAATGCGAGTTTTCCTCCATGGTTACAACCGTCTGGGGGTTCAGCACGCGTCCACCCTTGCCGTCGCCATCGCCATAGTGCTTTTCAACGTAACGAACCCGTGCACCACGGCCGATGTGGAAGGTGTGAATGCCATCATGCTGACTGGTCTGATCGCCGCAGTTGTGGATGCCACAGCCGGCCACGATCAGGACGTCGGAATCCTCGCCAATGTAAAAATCGTTATACACCATGTCGTGCATGCCGCTCTCGGTCAGGATGACGGGGATGTGCAAGCTCTCGTTCTTGGTGCCGGGCGCAACACGGATGTCAATGCCGGGCTTGTCCGTTTTTGATTCGATCTGAATATTCGCGCTGGAGGAACGGCCAAGCGATTCGCCATTCTTGCGGATATTATAGGCCCCCTCGGGAACCTTGTGGAGGTCAGCCACCGCCTCTAAGAGAGAGCGGTCGATCTTATTCATTTCAGCCATTTTTTACGCTCTCCTTTCCGCCACGGAAGCTGCAGCCGGAGTTGACTTGGTTGATCAGCCGCGGGAAGATCTCATCCTTCGGACCCATTTCCTTGATCTTGCCGTCTGCCAGCACGATGATATCGTCAGCCAATTGCATAATGCGCTCCTGGTGCGAGATGATGATGGTGCTTTCATGTCTGTTCTGCGAGATCGAGCGGAAGGACTTTATCAGCATCGTAAAGCTCCACAGATCAATACCGGCCTCCGGCTCGTCGTAAATGGCAAGGCGCAGATTGCGTGCCATCAGCGTAGCGATCTCAATTCTCTTGACCTCGCCGCCGGATAGGGAGGTGTCTACCTCGCGATTCAGGTAGTCGGCCGAGCACAGGCCGACATTGGTTAGGTAGGTACAGCATTCGTCCACGGGCAGCTCGCTGCCGTGCGAAAGACTGAGCAGACGGCGCACGGTCAAGCCCTTAAAGCGCGGCGGCTGCTGAAAGCCGTAGCCAATGCCCAGCTTGGCGCGCTCTGCAATCGAGAGATCGGTGATGTCCTGGCCATCCAGATAAATACGGCCTGCGGTGGGCTTTTCAATCCCCATAATCAGCTTGGCAAGGGTGGACTTGCCGCCGCCGTTAGGGCCGGTAATGACGGTAAACTTGCCCGTATCCAAACGCAGGGAAAGATTGTCAATGATTTCATTCACCTCGCCATTGGCGGCGGGAACGTGAAAATCTATATTCTTTAGTTCAAGCATAGAAGCTCTCCTTTACTGTTATTTTGAATTGCTTTTCTGCAATTCATTATATTATAGCACAAGAAAAAACAAATGTCTACATCTCACGCAAAATTTGTTAAGAAAAAGACAACATGTTTTTTGACAGCACGGGGATTGACAAAACATATAAAACAGGGTAAAATAATGTCAAGAAACGGAGGCCTATTATGAAAGAAATCAAAAAAATCACCAGCTTTACCGTTGACCATACCAAGCTGCGGGAGGGAATGTATATTTCTCGCGTGGATGGAGACATCACGACCTTTGATCTGCGCACACGCGTGCCAAATGCGGGAGACTATATGGATCACGCTACCATGCACACATTTGAGCATTTGTTTGCCACCTACATCCGCAATAGTGAGATTGGTTCTTCGGTCATCTATTTTGGCCCGATGGGCTGCCAGACCGGTTTTTATCTACTGACGCGTGGTCTTGCACCGGAGGTCGTTCGGCGCATTGTCATTCAGGTGCTCGAGCAGATCGTTGCCCACTGCGGCGAGGTGTTTGGCAATAGTGCGGTTGAATGCGGAAATTACAAAACTTTAGACCTTAAAGCAGGGCAGACGGAGGCGGCACGCTATTTAGAGGTGCTGCTAGGTCGCGATGAATGCGGCTTTTCGTATGAAGGAGACAAAGCATGATCGGTATTATTGGTGCTATGGAAATGGAGACGGCAGCCCTTGCTGCCGCCGTCGAGAACAAAACAACAGAGGTGGTCAGCGGTGTCACCTATACAAGCGGACTGCTTGACGGGCAGGAGGTGGTTATTGCCACCTGCGGCATCGGTAAGGTATATGCCGCCATCTGCGCGCAGACCATGATCTTGCGCTATCATCCAACCGTTATCATCAATACCGGTGTGGCGGGTACGCTGACGACCGCGCTTGGCATTGGTGATGTAGCCGTCGCCTCAACTCTTTGCCAGCATGATATGGACACCTCGCCTATCGGCGATCCGATCGGCCTCGTGTCTGGTATTAACAAGATTTATTTTGAGGCAGATCGAGAAGTTAGCCAAAAATTGGCCGCTTGCGTAGAGGCCTCCGGTGTGAAGGCACAGGCCGGCTGCATCGCCTCCGGCGACCAGTTCGTTGCCACGGCAGAGAAAAAGTCCTTTATTCGCGAGACATTTGGTGCCATTGCCTGCGAGATGGAGGGGGCGGCCATTGCCCATGTTGCTACGGTAAACGGGGTGCCGTTTGCCGTGCTGCGTGCCATTTCGGATAGCGCAGACGGCGATGCCACGATGGATTACCTCAGCTTTGCCCGTATGGCGGCCGCCCGTTCGGTGTCGGTTTTGCGCTCCTATTTACAGTCTCTATAAATGGAAAAAGATCGAACATAAAACAGGCATGCGCACGCGCATGCCTGTTCGTGTTTTATGGAATTGTTATTCCACGGTTACGGATTTTGCCAGGTTTCTCGGCTTGTCAACGTCACAGCCGCGTCGGCGTGCTGTCTCGTACGCGATGAGCTGCATAGCGGTCATCATGGCGAATACAGCCGTCTCATCATTTTCACAATCCAACGGAAAAACAACGGCAGATTGCAAAAAAAGGGAAGAAAGAGAGGCTTTGCACAGCACCGTCACGCTTGCTCCTCGGCTGGCGACCTCGCGTACATTGCTGAGCATTTTTTCGGCAAGCGCATCCTCGGTGCAGAAGGCGATGACCGGCGTGCCCGGCTCAATCAGCGAGATGGTGCCGTGCTTTAATTCGCCCGCAGCGTACGCCTCGCTATGCACATAGGAAATCTCCTTCAGCTTTAGCGATCCCTCGGCTGCAAGCGCGTAGTCGCGCCCTCGACCAATATAGAAAAGGCGATCATGGCCGTCAAGCCTTTCTGCAATATGGGATAGCTCACTTTCTCGTGCAATCACCGCAGAGATTGCTTTGGGTGCAGACTCCTTTAAAAAGGCAAGCCGCTCTTTGATCGTATCTTGCGCGATCGTCTTTCGCCTGTTTGATAAAAACAGCGATATCATCCAAAGCAGCGCAACCTGCGTGCAATACCCCTTGGTTGTTGCAACCGCAATTTCAGGGCCTGCGTGCGTGTAGAGCACATGGGCTGCCTCGCGTGCAATGGCGGTGTTTTCTGCGTTAACAATCGCCAACACAGGGATGCCGCGTGCCTTTGCCGCGCGTAGCGCGGCAAGAGTGTCAGCTGTCTCGCCCGATTGGGAAATGGCGATCAGCAGCGTACCTTCTTCCTTGGGCGGCATGTGATAGCGGTATTCGGATGCGATAAAGATCGTAGTGGGGATGCCTGTATCGCGCTCCAGTAATCGTGCGCCAAGCAGCCCTGCGTGCATGGCAGAGCCGCAGGCCACGATGTGAATGCGATGCACATTGTCAAAAAAGTCGGTGGGCAGCGCGTTTATCGAGAAATCGGGCAGTCCTTCTGCCTCGCGGCCATTCAAGGCAGCACGCAGAGCCTGTGGCTGCTCGCATATTTCTTTTTTCATAAAGGTGTCATAGCCGCCACGTTCCGCGGCAGCATGCTGCATGCCGCTCTGCTGATAGATAGGCTCTTTCTGTGTGCCGTCCTTGTAGCAGAGAAAAATACCGTCTTGATTTAAGCGAACGACCACTCCTTCGTCCGGAACGCAGTAGGTGCTTGCGTAGGAGACAAGTGCCGTCAGGTCAGAAGCCAGATAGCATCCATCCTCTCCTTGTGCGATCAACAGCGGGCTGTCCTGTCGTACGGCGTAAATTTCGTCTGTCCGATCGGCAAATATCATAGCAAACGCATACGAGCCGCGCAGGATCTCTAAAACCCCGTAAATTGCCTGTAAGGGATCCTTGGTTTTTTGATAGGCACGGTTCAGCAACGCGGCGGCAACCTCTGTATCTGTTTCTGACGAAAAGTGATAACCGTCAAGCGTTAGCCGCTCACGCCACTCCTTTTCATTTTCAATAATGCCGTTGTGCACCAGGGTCACATACCCCACCGTGTGCGGGTGCGCGTTGCGATCGGTCACGCCACCGTGCGTTGCCCATCTCGTATGTCCAATGGCACAGGTGGTGATGATTTCTTCGGTCTGCCGAAGCTTTTCTTCCAGATCTTTAACACGGCCGCAGCATTTGATCGTCGTGATCCGGCCGTTGCCGGCAGCGGCAAGCCCGGCAGAATCGTAACCGCGGTATTCGAGCACCGAAAGACCGGCGGTAATTTTGGGGATCGCATTCTGCCTCCCCGTATAACCAATAATTCCGCACATCGTTCATCCTCCATGCGGGGCAATCGGTAGCGCTTATGGCGAAATATAAGAGAGTCGAACACAAAGGTGGTTCGGCTCTCTTTCTGTTATGCATGATCGAAGTGACAAAAGCACGATTGCTTCGCATTTTCGTATCAAATTTTTGTTGGGAATTCCAGGGCGTTTTGTCAGTCGGTTGCCCGACGATTTGTTACCATGGTACGACAGTTCCCAATGCCGGGGAGACTTCCGCCGAATGCTTCGATGATCTCCCGCCTCGTCAACCGCAAAGCGGCCTGGCGCTATCATTGACCCAGATTTGTAGGGGACTTCTTTTTCTGCTCTTCGGGTGTGTTTTTTTGTGTTAGTGCTTGCTTACAATCAAATGATTTGTTTTGTAAATGCTCTCGCTCGGTACATATCCGCGCACCGAGGAAAGGGGATAGACCTGCGTATGCCGTCCAATGACCGTGCCGGGGTTGAGCACGCAATTGCAGCCAATTTCCGCGTAATCACCAAGCATCGCGCCGAACTTTTTGCGCCCCGTTTCAATTCGTTCGTCACCTACAAGAACGGTAATGCGTGTTTTGTCACCTTTTACGTTCGAGGTAATGGCTCCTGCGCCCATATGTGCGCGGTAGCCAAGAATAGAGTCGCCAACATAGTTGAAGTGCGGCACTTGGGCACCATCAAAAAGGATGCAGTTTTTCAGCTCTACGGAATTGCCAACCACAGCACCGCGTCCAACGATTGCCGCACCGCGAATAAAAGCACAGTGTCGGATTTCCGCATCCTCACAAATAATGCATGGCGCGCCGATATGTGCGGTAGGTGCAATGGTGGCTGTATGTGCTACCCATACGCCCGGTGCTCGTTCTTCATAACGGTCGCGCGGGAGCGCGGCAATCAGCACCTCGATGATGGTGGAAATATGGGCAAGCGCATCCCACGGGGATTCGTAGGTTGCCAGATGATCGTATGCGATAGAGCTGCTTGGCTCGCCGAACAGAGAAGAGAAGGAGAGTTCTTTTTTCATCGTTCACCTCACGCAAGCCCCAGCGCACGGATCTTGTCGATCACCGCGTCTACATGCCGTTCACAGGTGGCAGCTGTGTCAGCCTCTACCATCACACGGATCACCGGTTCGGTGCCGCTTTCACGCAGCAGAATGCGTCCGGCCGAGCCAAGCTCCTTTTGAATGCGGGCAACCTCGGCCTGCACCGCGGCATGCTCTCGGACGGCAGCCTTGTCGGCTACGCGGATGTTTTTGAGCACCTGCGGGTACATTTTGACAGGCTCTGCCAGACGGCTGAGCGGCAGCTTGGAAGAAACGACCGCCTCCATGACCTTGATCGCGGTCAGAATGCCGTCGCCGGTTGTGGCGTACTTGCTAAGGATAATATGCCCCGATTGCTCGCCGCCGATACCATTTCCCGTTTCCAGCATGTTTTCATAGACATATTTGTCGCCAACCTGCGTTTGAACGTGAAGAATGCCTGCCTCGTCCAGCGCGCGGTAAAGACCGAGATTGGACATGATGGTGGTTACCACCGTGTTGTTTGGCAGCATATCACGCTTTTTCATATCCTGCGCGAGCAGATACATGATATGGTCACCGTTGACAACATTGCCATGCTCGTCAACCGCCAAGCAACGATCAGCATCGCCATCAAAGGCAAATCCGATATCCAGGTGATTCTCCTGCACAAATTGAGAAAGCACCTCGATGTGTGTCGAGCCTGCGTGGCGGTTGATGTTCAGACCGTCAGGAGAGGCGTTGATGACATGCGTTTTTGCACCAAGTGCATCAAAGACACTTTTGGCAATCATCCACGCGCTGCCGTTGGCGCAATCAAGACCGATGTTGAACTGCTTGAAGGAGTAGAGCGAAAGGGATATCAGATAGCCAATATAGCGGTTGCGCCCTGCGGCATAATCCACAATGCAGCCAACCTGCTCGCCGTGGGCGAAGGGGATATCCGTCAAACCATCGGGGAAGGGGTAGATCCCGTCGATATACTCCTCAATCCTTTCGATCGTGCGGTCATCCATCTTCTCCCCGCGCGCGTTGACCAGCTTGATACCGTTGTCGGTATAGGGGTTGTGACTGGCGGAGATCATAATGCCGCAATCAAAGCTTTCGCTTGCCGTTACATAGGAGACGCTTGGCGTGGTGGTTACATGCAGCATATAAGCATCTGCGCCCGAGGCTGTCAGCCCGGCAACGATGGCGTATTCAAACATGTAGCTGGAGCGGCGCGTATCCTTTCCAATGACAATGCGAACGCGATGATGGCCACCATCACTGTAATACCAACCGAGAAAACGCCCAATCTTGTAGGCATGCTCGGATGTCAGTGTGATGCCGGCCTCGCCGCGAAAACCGTCAGTTCCAAAATATTTTGACATAGTTAATCCTCCGTTTTGTTTTTGTTGATGACACCCGGAAGTTGGCTATGCCGTCAGAAAAAAGTCCAATAAATAGTATATCACAAATACGAAAAAATGTCAATGAAAAAGACGTGTTTACAAAAAGATTACAAAACGGCCGCCCAATATGGGCGACCGTTTTATAAATCCTGTGAAGAGACGAGTGCGTGGCGGTATTGCGATGGCGTCATGCCGGTCACCGCTCGAAACGCGCGGATGAAGGTGGATGGGTGATCGTAACCGACTTGATAGCATACCGATAAAATCGGTACGCCCGCCTTGATCAGCTCACGGCTCTTTGTGATCCGTTTCTCGCGAATATAATCGGCCACGGTGGTGTGCAGGTGTCGCTTGAACAGGCGAGAGACGTATTCGCGGCTGTAGAAAAAGTGTGCGGCAACCTCGTTGATCGAATGGATCTCGATAAAATGCTCGTCTAAATACTGCTGCATGGCGGCAATGCCGTTTGCCGCGGGCTTTTCCTTTGGTTGTTCGGAAAAATCATATTGATTGATATAATAAAAGGATTGCATCGCATAGGCAACGCTCATGGCGCGAACGGATAGCGGGTCACTCTTGTTTTTTGCTGTCAGATGCATTTTTTCAAGCGCAAAAAGCAGAGCGTCTGTGATGTTGTGGTCAGAGCAAGTACAAACGACGGGCTTATCGATGGTGGCGATCTTATCGGTCAGCTCCTTGCAGCCATACGGCGCAAAGGCATCCAGCTCGAAGCAAAAGGTGTGATATTTCCATGGCGTTGTGTGCTGCAGCACTTCATAGTTGTGCAGTGCGTATGGCGGCGTAATAATGATGTCACCGCGTTTCAGCGGAAACGTGCGCGTTTCGCTTTTGAACCGTAGCTCTCCTTCCACAAAAATATCCAACTCCCAATATTTGTGATAGACAAGCGTACCGGTTGGGCAGGGAGTCACGCCCTTGTGGAGCGTGATGCTTCGATAGCAATGGTAAAGAGATAGGTTGGGATTTTCTCCACGCCACGGCGGCGTCCATTGCGGGGCATCCGGTATCAGGGTGCCGTCGGCATAATAGGATTTTAACTTCAATTGACACCTCCGTGTGTTCACAAAATGAAAATAAGCAGTCACTAAATAAAAAGAAAATGCGTGTTCTGCCATTTATAGTGGTATTATACAACATTCTCTGCCGCTTGGCAAGAGAAAGTTTGAAAAGGAGAGGGACATATGTACAAAAAAATGATTGGACTGATTTTGGCGATCAGTATGCTGATCGTCTCGTTGCCGATTTTGGCGCTGCCCTTGGCCGCACAGGAAACGGCAGAGCTCGACTCTACCAGCTTTATGGCAGATCGCGTGGTATCTACCACTGCCGACCCCATGACCTACTATGCCTGGGCTGAGGCAAACTCCGGCTTGGATAAGACTGCCGAGACTTACGAGGATGATTTGGCGGCTTACATGAATACCGAGGCAGCCAAGGCAGCTTTCCGGGAATACTACTTCACTATGGGTAAGGTCGTCTGGTCCGGCGATTGGATGACGGGCGGTATTCATAACACTACCGGCGCCTTTGAGCCGATTGCCTACCATACCCAGTTCGTTGCCCCTACGTGGCAAAAATGGTCGGGTGCGCAATGGTATTCTACCAGAAGCGCGGCAGAGACCTTTATGACGCAGTATTTGGCCGGTAGCACCAATATCAAGCTGTGGGATAAGGCAAATATTCCGTTACATTCCTATGTAACCAGTACGAATGCCGGCCGTTCTTCTCTGAGCTACAAGGCTTATTTTTCCTATACCTATACCGTGCCTGCAGAAAAAAGCGGCCTGGTGCAGCTGGCCATTTTGCCGGATAACTACACCGTGGTCAACAGCACGGCCTGCTTCTGCGTGATGCTGAATGATGAGATCGTATGGCCGAGCGATGCCGATATCAGCAAACCGCAGACCACGTGGGGAACGGGCTATACCAGCAAATATCAGCTGGTCGCCGCCGTGGCCGAGATTGCCTTGACCGTCAAGTCAGGGGATCAGATTCACTTTGTGGCGACTGATAAATCGGCCAATACTGTCAAACTGAATCCCCGCATCACCTATACCGATAGTGGCGCATGGGTACCTACTACCTCTACAGCGGGCAAAGATCTTCTGATGAGTCCATCGTCGTCTACCGGTCTTTCGTTGCTCACCTATGAGCAGTTCTGCGCACAGGAGCTGACCACAACCGATGAAACGAGTAAAGCGGCGTATAAGGATTATGTTCTGAACTTCACTTCCGCCATTACATGGACAGGGAACTGGTCGGCAGGTAACTCGGTGCTTTCCGGCAATGCTTATGTCTATGAGCCGATTGCCTATCGTCTTGCCCATGCCAGCGCCAGCTGGAGCGCACTAAAGAGTGTAGGATCGCGTTATACCACCGCAAGTGCGATGATCAGCATTCTTGATAAGCATCTTATCAGCGATGCCGGCACAACCGACGACCTTTGGAAACAGAATGGTGTCATCTATGGTATGAAGAGTAATGTGAATGGTGTTTCCTCGCTACTGAACAGCAAGAATGGTAGCAATGCCGGTGTGTGCACGTGGGCTTATACCGTGCCGAACGGGGTAACGGAGCTTTCCCCCTCGGCCAGCTCGGCTACCGTTTATGCCGGAGCCTCCAAGGCCAACAATACACGTGTATGCATCATGAAAAACGGCGTGCCCGTGTGGCCAACCGGTGCTACTACCGATGCCGCTACCTGGGCGACAAAAACAACCCAAGGCTGGGCGGCTGTGTATCCTACCGCTGACGAGTTAAACAATGCTTGGGCTAATGTGAAGATCAGCGTACAGCCGGGGGATGTCATCTCCGTTTGCTACAAGGAGGGCGGAGCGGACGTACAGCATAAATGCGCCTTCTCTATGACTGACACGAAAACAAGCACCACGGAGACTTATGCCTATAACGGCTTCACATCCAAGGAAAACCCCGTTACCTATGCTGCCTTCTGCGCCGCAAACAGCACCGCGCGTGCTGCTGCTACCGCGTATGCAAAGCATGCCTATGCACAGTATCTTTTAGAAAAAACCAAGGTCACTTATCAGGGCGATTGGTCTCTTGGGCAGATGACGACGGGGGCCGCCTTCCGCCTGCTTGCGTATCTGAACGTGCTGCAAGGAAAGACGCACACGGGTGGGTATACGCAGACAAGCAACCCTTACGTCGCCACCGAGGAAGGTATGAAAGATCTTCTGTCTGCCTATCTTGCAGGCAACACGGCCGATATGGCCGGCTTTGCCTCTGACGCGTGGCTGCTTGGCAAAGCGGGCTATGTAGCCCATGCAAGCGGTGCCAACACGCTCGCCTATCGCTATACCATGCCGCAGGCGGGCAGAGTGCGCCTATCTTTGGCAGATGGCCTGTGTAGTGATCCCAATGCGACGATGGCTGTCTGTGTCATGCTGGACGGCAAGGTCATTTGGCCGAGTGATGCCTTGATTGATAAAACGGATACATGGGCAGTTTTGACAAGTAATACGCTTGATAGGTTGAATAAAACACTCTCAAGTGTGAAGCCGTACGCAGAAGAAGGGAAGCATCTTGATTTTCTTGTCAATCTGCAAGGGGCTGCCGCTGGTAGCACTTACTCTCTTAATCCCTGTGTAGAGATCTTCAGCCCGATTGCCGAGCTGTTTGAATTGCAGGGCTCTGCCACCCTGGGGCGGGCGTTTGGCGCCGTCTTTATTGCCACATATCCCGATAAAACCGTGGCAGATGCGGCAGACGTGACACTTTCGCCAAGTAGTGCAATAGCAGCACACATTACGCAAACAATAACCGACGTGGAGAATGATAATGGTACATTGACTCGCTATTATTATTTGAGTGGCTTTGCCGCTTCAGAGCTGACCGAGCCAATCTCCTACACCATACAGGCCTCGGCCTATGGTGAAAGTAAAACGGCATCCGGCAGCGTGGCTGTGGCCGACTTGATTTCTTATCATTTGAAGATAGAAGGCGGCGAGGTTGATATCGGAGATGAGACATCGACTCTTGCCTTGGCTACGTTGAATTATGCCGCCGCCGCACAGAATTATTTTTCCCATAACATAAGTAAGCCGGCCAACGCTACCGTGCCGGAGGGACAGCGAGAGCCCGGTGTGAAGATTTCCGATCGTGAGATTGCGGATCTTTCTACGCGCAAAACAGAGGGGGCTGTATTGCACTATACGCAGGCAAGCCTGCTTTTGAACGAGGTGGTCACGCTGAAGCTGGCACTGGATGCCAATGCGCCAATAGCAGACCTCACGTCACTTTCTCTCGTTGTCAAAACAGCAGACGGTTCGATTTATGAGGCGAACACCTTGATAGCCTATCGCGATGATGACAAAAATCATACGCGCATCAAGGCATATGCTGATATTCCCATGCTGTATTACAGCAGCGAGCTGACCTTCGGCGTCTATTGTGATGGCGTGCTCATTAGTGATGAGCTGACGTATGGTGTCGGTTGTTACGCCAAGCGCACCTACGGCACAAGCGACAAGCAGGATGCTGTGCTTGACAGTATGCTGATGCTTGGCGATGCGGCTACGGATTACCGCAACAATGTTGAAAATGTTTTGACAAATGGCGGAGCCGCTATTCCGGCAAATCCGGGAGATACCATCGATCTTTCCTGCTATTCCGTTTTGATTGGCGGTGTGGTGCGCACAGGCAGCGAGGTGACCTGGATCGTAGACTGTGATGAATTGCAGATTGCACAAGATCGCTATGTGTTGGCACCTACTACAGCAGGCAGCTATCGGTTGTTGGTTGTTTATGATGAGTATGTTATCGCTACTGCCGTTGCTGTGTGTGATGAAAATGGTGAATATACCGTCGATACGGTAGACAAAAACACAGCGGCAATCATTGATCTGTCAGCCTATGGCGCAGCCGCCGAGCTGGCCGGTGCCACCGTGCCGGACTATTGGACCTGGGCTCTCAACGTTGCCGCCTATACGGTCGATCAGAATGAGAAAAAGGCAGGCGGCGGCATGTCCTCCTTCTTCTTTGTAACCGATACGCATTGGGAGAATAATAACAAAAAGACCTTTGATATTGCCAACTATCTGTACGAGGAGGCCGGTATTCAGCACCTGGTATTTGGTGGTGACTATATCAACGGCTCGACCACAATTGAAGCAGCCGAGCCAAAGGTGGCAGCCTTCCTTGCCGCCATGGAGACCTTCCGCGGTGATTGGTATGCCGTGCGCGGTAACCATGATAATAACGGTGCGTGGGAGCCGGAAACGGCCGGCGATGTCTGGACAGATGCGGAATATTATGAAAAATTCCATCAGTATTCCGCCAACGCGCGTGAGGATGGTGAGCTTTACAATTATGTAGATGATGCCGATGCCAAGATCCGTTATTATTTCTTTGATGACGGCTCGACGAACCCGTACGGTGCCACAGATGTGAATACCGCCGCCTATGCTACGCAGATGGCATGGTTAAAGGAGACGGCCGCTACATTGGAAGAAGGGTGGGGGATTGTTGTTGTTCAGCACAGGCCGAGAGACTTTGCCAATCAGCTCCTCCCGGTACTGAATGAGATTGATAAGACCAATGACGTGATCGCCGTCTTTGGTGGACACCACCACCGCGACCTTTCAACGCTGACAGATGGCGGCTATTACATCATTACCACCACAAGCGACGCAGGCGGCTCTACCAGCGCAGGCGATCCGATCACGCCCAACAGAACGCCCGGTACGAGCATCGAGCAGCTGATGGAGATCGTGCAGATTGACCGTGTGAACCGTAAGGTTTATCTCATTCGCGTAGGGGCCGGCGCCAGCCGTGTGTTTGATTATTGATAGGAGGGGGATCGTATGAAGTGTTATAAAACGCCAAGCGTGGAAATTTTACTTTTTTCAAACGATTTTGTCATGATGTCAGACGAGAATGAGCTGGCGATTGATAAGCTTTCCTCTATCTTTGACTTTTGATATAAAAAGAAAAGCGGTACCTGCGGGTACCGCTTTTCTTTATCGGATCTCTACTGTAATTCGCTTACCGCTGTTTGCTGCGGCTGCTTTCATAAGCGAACGAATCGCCTTTGCAATTTTACCGTGGCGGCCGATTACCATGCCCATGTCCTCGGGGGCAACAGAGAGCGTCAACTCAATGTTATCGCCGTCGATCTGCTCGGTAACCGATACGCTGTCCGGCGTATCAACAATTGCGCGCGCGATGTCAGCAAGAATCTGCTTGTAATCCATATCGCTTCATCGGGGGGAAACGCCCCCGCCTTTCTGACGCGGCGCGTCGCTTTTTACTTCAGAATTTCGGTCTTCTTAAGCAGGGCTCTTACGGTCTCGGTGGGCTGAGCACCCTTGCCGATCCAAGCAGTAGCCTTTTCGGCGTCGATCTTAACCTCTGCGGGATTGGTCATAGGGTTGTAGTAACCAATCTCCTCGATGAATCTGCCGTCGCGAGCATATCTGCCATCAGCAACAACAACGCGGTAGAAGGGCGCCTTCTTTGCGCCGATTCTCTTGAGACGAATCTTAACCATTTTTGTGTCCTCCAAATATGATAAAAATAATTATTTATAAAAATCCGGGTTAAAACGGAATTTTCATTTTGCCTTTGCCAAACATGCCACGCTTTTCCATAGAAGAGAATTGCTTCATCATATTATTGGTCTGCTCAAACTTGCGAAGAATGCGGTTTACATCCTCAACCGACGTACCTGAGCCGGCGGCAATGCGCTTGCGGCGGGAGCCGTTGATGAGGTCGGGATTGTTGCGTTCCTTCTGCGTCATGGAAAGAATGATGGCCTCTGTGCGAGAGATCTGATTTTCATCGATGTTAGCATCCTTTAATGCCCCCGGCTTTACACCCGGCATCATAGAAACCAGCTGTTCAAGGTTGCCCATCTTACGCAGCTGCTTGAATTGTTCAAGAAAATCCTCCAGCGTGAAGGAAGATTCGCGGATCTTTCTTTCAAGCTCGGCAGCATTCTTTTCGTCGTATGCCGCCTCCGCCTTTTCAATCAGCGAAAGAATATCGCCCATGCCGAGAATACGGGATGCCATACGGTCGGGGTGGAACAGCTCGATCGCGTCAGACTTCTCACCCGTGCCGATCAGCTTGATCGGCTTGCCGGTTACATAGCGAACCGAAAGCGCAGCACCACCACGCGTGTCACCGTCCATCTTGGTCAGTACAACGCCTGTAATGTCAAGCAGCTCATTGAAGGATTGCGCCACATTGACGGCATCTTGACCGAGCATGGCGTCGATCGTCAGCAGAATTTCGGTCGGATTGACCGCCGCCTTGATCTTCTTCAGCTCCTCCATCAGCTCCTCATCAATATGCAGACGACCTGCCGTGTCGATGATGACCATATCATGCGCATGCTTTTTGGCATGCTCGATGCCCGCGCGGGCGATCTCGACGGGGCTGACCTTGTTGCCCATCGAGAAAACGGGAATATCCAGCGACTGACCAACTACCTCTAACTGCTGAATAGCAGCAGGGCGGTATACGTCGCAGGCGACAAGCAACGGGCGCTTGCCCTTCTTTTTATACATCCCGGCGATCTTGCCGGCATGTGTTGTCTTACCCGCACCCTGCAGACCAACCATCATATATACGGTCGGCGGGGCGGGGGAGATCTCTAATTTAGGACTGTCAGAGCCCATCAGCTTGATAAGCTCCTCGTTGACGATCTTTACGATCTGCTGGGCGGGCAGCAGGCTTTCCAGCACGGTTTCGCCCACGGCGCGCTCGGTTACGCTTTTAACAAAATCACGGACGACTTTATAGTTAACGTCTGCTTCCAGCAGCGCCAGTTTGATCTCGCGCATGCCCTCGCGTACGTCAGCCTCGGTCAGTTTTCCCTTGTTGCGGAATTTTTTAAAGGCGTTTGCCAGCTTGTCAGTTAAACTCTGGAACAATACCGGTATCCTCCTCTTCGGTTTCTGAAAGGATGATGTCGGCGCACCGTAGTGCCTCCTCTTGCAGGGCACGTACGGCAGGATCGCCGCTCTCCTTGATGCAGGCAGCCAGTGCGCGTAGTTTTCCCGCGGTGTCCTTCAGCGCATCAAATTGCGCTGCAAGACCAAGCTGCTTTTCTAAAAAGCGAAGCTCCTCCTCGCCCTTTTTGATCGCGTGTCGCACACCCTGACGGGAGATGCCGGCACTCTCTGCGATCTCGGATAAAGAAAGATCTTCTCCGTAATACATATACAGCAAGGAACGCGTATGCTCGGAGAGAACATCACCGTAGAAATCCAACAAAAGCCCCACGGTCATATCCTTCTCAAACATAATACTCTCCTTGTTGTCGGTAGGTGTAAAGCAAATTACTTTACAAGTATACCACGCATCTTCTGTTCTGTCAAGTGTTTTATGAGAAAAAATAAAAAAAGTTAAAAAAATTTTCAAAAAACCCTTGCTATTTTGCGCGGGATGTGGTATGATATACGGGCGAATAAAATATGCCAAGTGCACAACCTCTCAGGTGCGCAAGGCAAACCGATTAAATATAGGAGGTTTTGACATGCCGAATATCAAGTCCGCGAAGAAGCGCGTTAAGGTTATCAAGGTTAAGACTCTGCAGAACCAGATGTTCCGTTCTCAGATGCGTACCATGATCAAGAAGTACGACGCTGCTCTGGCTACCGGTGATAAGGAGCAGGCTATGGCTGCTTACAAGGTCGCTGTTAAGAAGATCGACCAGGCAGTTGGCCGTGGCATTCTGCACAAGAATGCTGCCGCTCGCAAGAAGAGCCAGTTTACTGTAAAGCTGAACAAGATGGCGTAAGTCAAATAAAAAACGGGAAGAAAGCCTTCCCGTTTTTTATTTGCTTTTTCTATTGCTTTTTGCGATTGAGTGTGCTAGAATGAGTGCGATGCTTTGAGGAGGGGGTGTGCTTATGGTAGAGCATTTTCCTACCACTTTATATAATATTACAGATTTTGGTGCCCGCACCTGTGACCGCCCACAGACGGCAGAAATCCAAGCGGCGCTTGACCGTTGCTTTCTTGACGGCGGTGGTCGCGTTGTTATTCCTGCCGGCATATTCTTAACCGGAGGTTTGCGCCTGCGCTCCAATACTGTTTTATATTTGGAGACGGGTGCCATTTTGAAGGGCAGCCGTAACCCGGAGGATTATACCGGCTATATTCACGATGAGATCGAGCCGATCAACGAGCCGGATGACGGTACGGTCGGTCGTTCTGTCTATCCCTTCAGTCGCTGGAATAATGCGATCATCCGTGTGATCGATGCCAAGAATGTCGCCATTATTGGTGAAAAGGGCTCATATATTGACGGCAATGATTGCTACGACGTGCAAGGGGAAGAAAACTATCGCGGCCCCCACGCCATAAACATTCAGCGTAGCGAAAATATCCTGCTGGAGGGGTATACCATTGTCGATAGTGCCAACTGGGCCCACGCCATTTTTATCACCAATCATATTACTGCCCGTAATCTGACCGTGTATGGCGGCCACGATGGCTTTGACGTGCGCACCTGTGACGATGTGCTGATCGAGGATTGTCAATTCTATACAGGCGACGATTGCATTGCAGGCTTTGATAACTGTGATGTTGTGATTCGCCGTTGTATTCTCAATTCTTCTTGCAGTGCATTGCGCTTTGGCGGCAACCATGTACTGGTTGAAAACTGCCGCGCCTTTGCTCCGGGGCTTTACGGCTTCCGCGGTAGCCTTTCAACTGAGGAAAAGGCGGCATCTGCCCAAACGCATGAGGGCTGTCGTCACAATATGCATCATGTTTTCCTATATTATTGTGACGAGCGCGCTGTGATCCGCAAAACACCGGGGGATATTCTCATCCGCGATTGTACCTTTGAAAATCCGGATTCGCTTTTCCATTTGCCCTGGGGGCATCAGTGGTGCTGCAACCGCTCGCTTTCCTCTATCCGCTTTGAAAATTGCAAGGTAAGCGGTGTCAGCCTGCCGATTATCATTGACGGTTGCGCAGAGGAGCCTACCACACTTGAGCTTTTCGATCTTTCCATTTCGCCGCGCCCCGGTTTTGAAAATGCGGCGGTGATCGATGCTACTCATTATCAGACGCTTTCCTTGCACAACGTGGATCTTGGCGGCTACGCTTCGCCTGCCGTGCTCGTTCGGACAAAGGGCGAGACGGACTTCTGTCAAACCGGCGATATCAAACTTGTCAAACAATATGAATAAAGGTGAAACCATGAATTACTCACGCGTCAAATATGCTTGCTATGTAACCAATATTTCGCAAGCCCTGGTCTGCAATCTCTCTCCGATCCTATTTATTACGTTCCACAACCTCTATAACATTTCCTATTCGTTGCTTGGTCTGCTGGTTTTGATCGGCTTTTTCACGCAGCTGACGATCGATCTGATCTTTTCCTTCTTTTCGGATAAATTCAACATTCCGTTGTCGGTGAAGCTGACACCGATGCTCACCTTTGTTGGGCTTGTTGTGTATGCGGTCTTTCCGTACCTGTTTGCTGATCATGTGTATTTGGGCTTGGTGATCGGCACGGTGATCTTTTCTGCCTCCGGTGGGCTTGCCGAGGTGCTGATCAGCCCCACCATTGCTGCCATCCCCAGCGACAACCCCGACCGTGAGATGAGTAAGCTGCATTCGATCTACGCATGGGGCGTTGTTCTGGTTGTCGTTCTCGGTACGCTGTTCCTGCTTTGGCGTGGCAGTAGTTCTTGGCAGATTATGTCGTTGCTGTTTGCCCTGGTGCCGCTTTTTGCTTGCTTTTTGTTCCTTGGTACAAAAATACCCGTGCTGGAAGATGAGGAAAAGGAAGCTGTCTCGCCGCTTTCGCTGGTCAAGGACAAGGGGCTTTGGCTGTGCGTTCTTGCCATTTTCCTTGGTGGTGCCTCAGAGTGTACCATGGCGCAGTGGTGCTCCGGTTATCTGGAACAGGCAGTCGGTATTCCCAAGGTGCTTGGCGATATTTTTGGTGTTGCGCTGTTTGGCTTTATGCTTGGCCTTGGCCGTACTCTGTATGCAAAAATTGGAAAAAACATTGGCCGTGTACTGTTTTTCGGTGCGGTCGGTGCGGCGCTATGCTACCTGCTGGCAGCGATCTCGCCGTTTCCTGTCCTCGGCTTGTTTGCCTGTGCCTTTACCGGCTTCTGCGTTTCCATGCTGTGGCCCGGCAGCTTGATCGTCGGCTCTGACCGTTTTCCGCAGGGCGGGGTATTCATCTTTGCCATGATGGCGGCCGGTGGTGACCTTGGTGCCTCGGTTGGCCCGCAAATTATCGGTATCGTGACCGATAGCGTGGCGGCTGCCCCCTGGGCAGCCGAGCTGGCTGCAAGCCTTTCTCTGGCACCCGAGCAGCTTGGCATGAAGATCGGTATGCTGATCGGCATGCTGTTTCCGCTGCTTGCCATTTTCATCTACCTGCGCATTTGGCGTGGATCTAGAAAAAAGCAATCTGAATAACAAATTCCGCCGCGGCATAGGCTGCGGCGGAATTTGTTGCTGAGAAACAAAACAGTATTTTTATTTCAATTCATCTAAAAACTCTTTTGTGCGGCGAAGTGCTTCGTGAATATGGTCGATCGAGTAGCAGTATGAGGCGCGCACAAAGCCCTCTCCGCCTTGGCCAAAGGCAGGCCCCGGTACCAGGGCGACATGCTTGGCGTATAACAGCTTTTCGCAGAATTCCTCGCTGCTCATGCCGGTAGAGCGAATGCACGGAAAAGCGTAAAACGCCCCGCGCGGCTCACGGCAGGTAAGGCCGATATCGTTAAAGCCCTTCACGATTACGCGACGGCGCATGTCGTATTCGGCAATCATGTCGGCTACGTCCTCGTCGCAGTTGCGCAGCGCCTCAATGGCGGCGTGCTGCGAGGTGGTGGGGGCGCACATAATGGCAAACTGGTGCAGCTTGGTTACCTGCTTGAGAATTTCCTTCGGCCCGCAGGCATAGCCAAGCCGCCAACCGGTCATGGAAAACGCCTTGGAAAAGCCGTTGATGACCACCGTGCGCTCACGCATGCCGGGGATGGATGCAGGGGAAACATGTCGGCCTTCACCAAAGGTCAGCTCGGCATAGATCTCATCAGAAAGCACCAAAATGTTGGTGTCATGCAAAACCTTTTCGATCGCCTCAAGATCCTCTCTCTCCATAATGGCTCCTGTCGGGTTGCAAGGGTAGGGGAGGATCAGGATTTTGGTGCGGGGGGTGATCTTTTCCAGCAGCTCCTTGGGGGTCACCTTAAAATCATTTTCTGCCTTTGTTTCAAGAATGACGGGCACACCGCCTGCCATTTTTGCCATCGGCTCATAGCACACATAGCTTGGCTGGGGAATGATGATCTCATCACCGGGGTTGGTCAATACGCGGATGCAGGCATCAATCGCTTCGCTACCTCCCACCGTGATGAGAATTTCATCCTCTGCGTGGTAGGATAGATCGTATTTTCTTTCTAAATAATGAGAAATCTCCTTGCGCAGCTCCAAGAGGCCGCTGTTGGAGGAATAGCGCGTTTTACCTGCTTCCAGCGTGCGGATGGCAGTATTGCGTATTCTCCACGGTGTTAAAAAATCAGGCTCACCAACGCCAAGGGAGATGACATCCTGCATAGTGTTCGCAATATCAAAGTATTTGCGAATGCCGGATGGCTGGATCTCTTGAATGGTGCGGCTGATCAGCTGCTCATAATTTAACATAGCGATATCGTTCCTCTTTCGTCAGGCTCCTTCACGGCAAGCGGCACGTCCAGCTCCTTATAACGGCGAAGGACGAAATGTGTTGCGGTAGAGGTGACCGATTCAATCGTGGAAAGCTCCTTGGCCACAAACATGGCAACCTCTTGGAACGTCTTGGCCTTGACGACGACATTCAAGTCATAGGTTCCGGACATCAGATAAACAGATTCTACCTCGTTGTATTGTGCAACACGCTCGGCGATCTCCTCAAAGCCGCGACCTACCTTGGGCGTGACCTTCAGCTCAATAATGGCAGAAACGTAGCTGTGATCCATCTTCTCCCAGTCAATGAGTGCCTTGTAGCCGCGCAGGATGCCTTCTTCCTCCAGCACCTTGATCTCGTTCGCGACGGCAGCCTCGGTCTCGCCCAGCGCTACGGCCAGATCGGCAATCGAGAGACGCGCGTTCTTGTTCAGCATTTTCAACAGTTTTCTTCTCATGGGAAAAGCCTCCTTCATTAAATAAAAAAGCCCGGGATGCCACAAAAGGCATTCAGGGCGAAAAATCGCGGTACCACCTGAATTCGGGGAAAGCCCCGCACTCTGCCGACACATTCATGTCGCTTCTCTGTAACGGGAGAACCCGGATGTGCTTACTCTGTTCTGCACATCGACTCCAAGACTGCTTCTGTCATTCTTCTACAAGGGCTTGCACCAACCGCCCCTTCTCTGGGTAGAAAGAGAGATGACATACTCCTTCTCTTCATTGCCTTTTTATCAGTATAGCATGACTTTTTATGTTTGTCAATCCTTTACGCATGATTTTTTTCTTTTAAAATGATGGCGAAGCGCAAGCATTTGCGCTTCGCCATATCAGATCAGCGGCGGCTGAATTTGTATGCGGTGGTGTGGTGGTATGTTTCTCCTACGCGAAGAATGCCCTCGCCGTGGTTCACAGAGTCCGGCTCAAACTGTGTCTCCAAGCAGATGGCGTGCTGGCGCGTGGGCTTTACGCCGTATTTAAAGTCAGGCTCCCCGCCGCCCAAGAAGTTGGCGGTGTAGATCTGCATGCAGGGAAGGCTGGTATAGCAATCCATCTGATAGCAGTCAGAACGAACGGCGCCGGCGCGGTAAAGCTCTTTGCCAAGCAGGGAAACAGGCTCGCTTTTGTTGAGCCAGAAGTTGGTGTCGTAGCCGTCTACCTTGTCATCAAAACGGGCGCCGATTTGGTGATATTCGTGGAAATCATAGGCGGTTCCGCATACGTTCATGCGCTTGCCAATCGGAATCAGCTCCTCATCTACCAGCGTGATCTCGTCGGCATTTACCTGCATCTCCTGCTCAAGGACAGAGCCGGAGCCAATGCCGCCAAGGTTGAAGTAGGTGTGGTTGGTGAGGTTGATGGGGGTGTCCTCGTCTGCCGTTGCCTTGTAATCCAGCTCCAGCGTCGTGCCGTTAAGGTGATAGGTCACCTCCAGGTTCATATTGCCGGGATAGCCCTCTTCCGCGGCCGGGCTGTGGTGAGTGAATACCAGCGTGCAATCATCTACGATCTTGGTTTCCCATACGGTTTGGCCAAAAACGCCGTGCAGATGGTTCTTGCCGTTGTTCGGCTCCAGCTGATAGGTCTTGCCGTTGAGCGTGAAGCATGCGTTCTTAATACGGTTTGCCACACGGCCAACAAAGGCGCCCTGTGAGCTGGTGTCTGCCAGATACCCCTCCAGCGTGTCGTAGCCGCAGGCAAAGTCTACTCCGTTAAAAAGAATAGCCTGAATACGGCAGCCGTAGTCGATCACATTGACCTGCATATCGCCGCTGTCCAGCGTGTAAAGATGAACGGCCTTGCCGTTTGAAAGTGTTCCGAATAAGGTCTTCTTCATAAGAAAAACCGCCTTTCCTCTTGATGCTTACAGTATACCAGTTGGTTTCAAAAAAGTAAAGAGTTTTTTTGAAAAAAAGTATTTTTTGTCGTCCTTGACAGAAGGCGGGCGGTGTTGTATAATAAATGAAGGAAAAACAAAGGAGCAGAACATGAAAAAGCTTGTTTTTGTGATAAACGGTCGCGGCGGCGTCGGTAAGGATACACTTTGCGATTTTGCTGCCCGCGCCTTTTCTGTAAAAAATGTATCCTCCATCACCCCGGTTAAGGAGCTTGCCGCGCAGGTGGGCTGGCAGGGTGAGAAGACTGATCGTGCAAGAAGGTTTCTTTCTGACCTCAAGGCCCTGCTGGTCGATTATAACGATTATCCTACCGTATGGGCTACCGAGCAGTATCATGCGTTTCTTGCAAGTGATGCACAGATCATGTTTCTCCATATCCGTGAGGGGAAGGAGATTGATAAGTTTGTCCGCGCGACAGCGGGGCAGGCAAAAACCCTCCTCATCCGCCGTGCTGCCGTACACCAAGAGGCATACGGCAACCGTTCGGATGACGAGGTAGAGAACTATACCTACGATTATATTTTTGATAATGACCTGCCGCTTGAAGAGGCAGAGGGGGCGTTTGTCTCCTATCTGCGCGGCATTCTTGAGGAAATCAAAGAATAATACAGATCAACCCGCCGCTGCCCTCATTGATGATGCGCTCTAAGGTCTCAGAGAGCTTTTTGCGTGATTCCTCCGGCATGTGTGCCAGCTTGGTATGTAGCCCCTCGTTGACAAGCTCGTAAAGAGACTTGCCGAACATATTGGATTCCCAGATCTTTTGCGGGTTTTCCTCAAACTCGTTCAGCAAATAACGGATCATCTCCTCGGATTGCTGCTCGGTGCCTACAATTGGATTGATCTCGGTCTCAATATTGGCGCGGATCATATGAATGGATTGCGCCGAAGCGCGCAGCTTAACGCCGTAACTGCCCGCTTGCTTGATGATCTCCGGCTCCTCCAGCGTCAGGTCGGTCACGTTGGGTGTCACGATCCCATACCCCGTTTCATAAACAGCCTTCAGCGCGTCCGCGACCTTGTCGTGGGCGCGTTTCGTTTCGGCCAGCTCGCGCATCAATGCGATCAGCTCCGCCTCGTCCTGAATGCTCAGCCCGGTCAGCTCGCTCATGATTTTGTAGTACAGTCCATCCGTTGGGATCATGGTGACCTCGGCCGTTCCGTCGGCAAGGTTGAGGGCTGTTACACGCCATTCTTTGATGTGCTCGCTTTTTGAATCTGCCGTGAAATAACGTGCTACATCTCCCATTTTGGAGACGTTGTCACATAGGTCGGTCAAACTCTTCAGTGCCGCCTGCCGCAGCCAATGACCACTTTCCAGATTGCGCATCCACGCCGGCAGCGATACGGTCATTTCGGTTACAGGAAATTCTTGCAGAATGAGTTCCATGATGTTGCCAATGTCGTCTCCGTCCAGCTCCATGCAGTTGAGCAGAGCAACAGGCGCATTGTAGGTCCTTTCCAGCTCATAGGCAAGTGCCGTGGCCTCCTCGCTTTCGGGGTGCGCAGAATTGAGAATAATGGCGTATGGCTTGCCCTGCAAGGCCAGCTCGTGCGCTACGCGCTCTTCGGCCTCTTTATAGCTTGCACGGGGAATTTCGCCAATCGTTCCGTCTGTCGTTACCAAAATGCCAATGGTGGAGTGCTCACGAATGACACGGCGCGTGCCCGTTTCGGCCGCCTCGGGAAAGGGGATCGGCTCCTCCGACCAGGGGGTGTGTACCATGCGTGTCTGCCCGTCCTCGGTGCCGCCAAGTGCCTCGGGAACAATGTATCCCACGCAATCTACCATTTTGACACGCATTTTTGTCGTTTCACCCAGCAAAACGCTGACGGCCTCGTCGGGTATGAATTTTGGCTCTGTTGTCATCACCGTCTTTCCGGAGCCTGCCTGCGGGAGCTCATCAATGGTGCGCGTGCGGTCGTACTCGTCTGCAATGTTCGGGATCACGGCGTTCTCCATAAACTTTCTGATAAACGTAGATTTTCCCGTCCGAACCGGGCCTACTACACCGATGTAAATGTCGCCACCGGTTCTGGTAGCGATATCACGGTAGATGGATGTGCTGGTCATTTTCAAAAAATCCTCCGTATCCTTGTTTTCTTTTTCGCTATATGGATATGAGAGGCAGACTTGAAATATGACAAGCATCAAAGATCGGGAACGCCAAATGTGCGATTGATCGCCGTAGCGATCATATCGGCAAATCGGTCTATGATCTGATCGCTGTCCGGCGGGCAAACAAAGCACTTGTCCGTCAATGCTGCTTTTTTTCGCCATGCCCGCGGCGGCTTGATGCCGGCGGATGCAAAGGTGTCGTGGATGAGGGTAACGGTGTCGGTAACGGTCGGCACGCCAATCGCGATGATGGGGCAGCCCAGCGCAGCGCGATGGAGCCTTGCGCGGCTGCTGCCCATGCCTGAACCGGGTGAAATCCCGGCATCGGTGAATTGTATGGTGGTGGCAAGTCGTGAAAAGGAACGGGCGGCCAATGCGTCTGCCGCGATGACCAGGTGCGGCTTGAAATGCTGTACGGCCGCTGCAATCAATGCGCTGCTTTGCATGCCGATGCATGCTGTGCTGCCGGGGCTAAAGATGGCAATCTCCGCGCAGGCGAGCGTGGCGAGCAGATCAGGGTGCTCGTCCTTCAGGTGCGCCGTGGCGTGAACGCGGTCGGCAATCAACGGGCCGAGTGAATCTACCGTGTTTGCTCGGTTCCCAAGCCCTGTGACCAAGATGCGCTTTCCTTGCATGACGCTTGTGCCGAGCAGGGAGGCGGCCATGTCTGTCAGACAGAGGGATATCTGTGCAAGGATATCCTCGCGCTCTGACTCGTCAAGTGAAGTCACAGCGGGAAGAAGAAGGGTATGGTATCGCCCTTTTGCGATGTGGCAGACTCTCTCCGCCTCCTTTGTGTGAATGTGCAGGGAATGAAGCTTGCAAACGCCCATCGTTTTTTCTTGGTAGTCGATGCCATCGGTCATGTTTGCGGATATTCTTTCGTAGGCGAGATCGGTGCGTGCCGTTTTTACCATCTTGAGCTCCTTTTTTACAAGCAGTAACAAAAAATTTTCAATTAACTTTGAAAAAAGTATGGAAAAATTTCGAAAAATGTAGTATGATAAATAGGAACAGGGATTTTGCAGGGAATACCTGTTGGGCAATTTGTACATTTATCTGTGCATTCTTTGTGCAAAATACCGAAGATGCTGATTTCTCTGATTTTATCATTGAAATTATCGCGTTTATATGTTATAATAACCTGTAAACAAATATCACTACACGTTTCTTGGAGGATACCGGATTATGAAGAGAGTGTTGGCTCTGCTTTTGGCTTTGGTCACGGTTTTTGCTATGGTGGCAACTGGCGTTGGCTGTGCCGGCGGCGAGACTGAAGAGGAAGAAGAGGATCTCGGCGCAGAGGTTTCTGCCATTTTGGTTGGCGGCGAAATTTATGACTTTGACCCCGCAAAGGCATATACGAATGATGATGCCATGAAGGTGATGAGCCTGATTTATGAGCCGCTGTTTACGCTGGATGCAAACGGTAAGATCCAGTATGCACTGGCAAACAACTATAGGTTTTATGACGATCGCGGTGAGTTTAAGGTGGACATCACCCTCCGCGAGACCTACTGGAATGACGGTACGCAGGTGACCGCGCAGGACGTTATGTGGTCCTGGTGGCGTATTTTGGCTCCTGATTTTCCGTGCCAGGCATCCACGCTTCTCTATGATATCAAGAATGCCCGTGCTGCCAAGCTGGGTGATGATAAATCGGTTGAGGACGTTGCCGTAACCGATAGTGAGCCGCTGGTGCTTACCATCACGTTTGAGCGTGAGCTGGATAAGGACGGGCAGCAGAACTTCCTGCGCAACCTTACCTCCATCGCGCTGACGCCTGTTAAGGAGACCGCTGTTACCAAGGCAGACCGCGATGATGTTTGGACTAAGCGTGTATCCTATATTGTATCCAATGGCCCGTTTGCTATCCGTGAGATGGACTACGGTATTTCCGAGGGTGAGCATTTTAAGACCAATGACACCCCCCACGAGTTCCGCCTTGAGCGCAACCCCTACTACCGTATGAGCCAGGAGAGCACACTGCCGGCAGATACATATGTTACCCCCTACAAGTTTGTTTCTTATTGGAATACCGAGTTGACGGAATCCTTTGCAAAATTCATTGAGGGCTCTGTGTTCATCACCGGTGAGATTCCGCTTGAGGAAAGAGAGAACTATCTCTCCGAGGCGAAGATCAGCAATCTCCTTTCCACCTATACCTATGTGCTTGATAACAATGATCCCGTGTTTGCCAATGCGGATGTGCGCCGCGCACTTTCTCTGGTCATTGACCGTCAAGCATTGGCCACCGAGCTGACAAAGGGCTTGTCTGTTCCTGCTACCGGCTTTATTTCTCATGGTGTGTTGAACGGCAACAAGGGCTCCTTTAGCGAGGTAACGGCAGCATCGGATGCCGCTTTGGCTGCAACTGCCAACAAGGAGGAGGCACTCCGTCTACTCAAAAAGGCAAAGAATGAAGGCTACGAGGGCGGCTCGATTAAGATTCTCGTTCGTGATAACAAAGAAGAGGTTGCCATTGCCAACGCGATTGCCGACATTTGGGAAGATCTGTTTGATGAAGCTGATATTTATTGCTCCATTTCTGTAAGAGCAGAGTCTTATGAGCTCTTCTCCATTATCGAAAGCGAAACCGAGATCACGCTGTGCAAGGATGTGATCCAAGAGGCATATCGTACTTCCGCAAGCGATGTAACCGGCTTTAACGGCTACAACGTGCTCGCTATCGACTATCAGATGCTTTCTCCCGATGCGTTTAGCGCATTGGCCAGCCTGTCTCTTGAAATGTCGGGTAACGGTATTTATGCCGGCGGCCTTGGTGAAGAGTTCAAGACGGTATCGCACGTATCCGGTTTCAATCATGAAGCCTATAACAAGTTGATCGATCAGGCGCACGCAGCCACCGATATGGCAACCCGCACCGATCTTCTGCATCAGGCAGAGGAGCTGTTGCTTAGCGAGATGCCTGTCATTCCGCTGTTCTTCAATCGCAGTGCTATGTTGGTTAGCTCCGAGCTGAAGCGCGTATACACCGATTTCTATGGTCATGCGGTTCTTACCCGCGCCGAGCTGCGGAATTACCACAACTACATCAGCACGGAAGAGAATTGATTTTTCAGAAGGGTTGCCGGGCTTGTCCGGCAGCCCTTCGTACTATTATAAGGAGAGAATTATGAAAACACCTAGAAATGGTATGAGCAATCAAACGGATGTTAAGATATTCATCCTTTTCTTGCTGGATAATATCAATTATCCTCTTGATTATTCGACGATCCACGATATCTGCATTCAGAACGGTTATGTAGGCGGGTTCGATTTTGCCGCCTGCTTTTCCCAGCTGAAGGAGCTTGGACATATTTTAGAGGATGGCGAGGAAGGGGAGACCTATTATGTGATTTCTCCCACCGGAAAAATGGTGTCGGCTGAATTGCAAAGCAATCTGCTTCTTTCCATTCGGGAGAAAAGTCTGAAAAGCGCCATGCGCTTGCTCTCCTTCCGTAAGCGTCAGGCAAGCACCTCTTCTTCTATTGAAGAGCGCAAGGATGGTAAATACACATTGTGCTGCGCTATCACCGAGCCGGACGGGAATATTTTGAAGATCGAGCTTTGCATGTCCTCGCGTCTGCAAGCAGAGGATATGCAGAAAAAATTCGATAAAGAGCCCGAAAGTGTGTATCGCCGTCTGCTGTCGGTGCTGTCCGGCGATGCTGATTATGTGTTGCAATGACATAAAAAGTAAAAAAATTTTTAAAAAACTATTGACAATTAAAACTTTGGTGTTTATAATATAATTACAGATTATTGTAGAGTGGTTTTTATGAACGAATTTGGCGATAACATGTCTGCCGTACAGCATAAGGAGCTTGCTTGTCTCCTTGATGATATTAAAAACGGCAGTGATGCTGCGTTCGCCCGTTTGCTGGAACGGTATGATGGGCTGGTGCGCCATCGTGTTGCCGTATTCGGCCACCACGCACAAGATGCGGATGATGCATATCAAGAAGCGTGCCTTGCGCTTCATCGTGCAGCACTCCGTTATCGCATGCAGAATGATGTTACATTTGGTCTGTATGCGAAAGTTTGTATTGATAATGCATTGAAAACAAAGTACAAGCGGGATGCGCATGCTGCCGGCGCAGCTGCCGGGCAGAGGGTTGATCTTGTCCCGTTTGAAGAAGGTCGTTTTTTTGCGTATTTTTCCGACCCTGTGATTGAAGAAGAAAAGGTAGAAGAGCTACTCTCGTTGATCCGGTCTGAACTTTCGGCATATGAACGGCAAGTGTTTGACTTGTATATTCAGAAATTATCATCCGCTGAGATCGCTGATCGGCTCGGGCGTGATGAGAAATCGATAAAGAATGCTATTGGTCGTTTGCTCGGCAAACTGCGCAAGCGGCTTGGCAGATAAATTCATATGCCCCTGTAGCTTAAGGGAGAGCGTTGTTATCAAAGGCGTCGGTTGGAATCCGTCTAAGGGCAAAAAAACATCCATTTTTCAAAGCGAGGTAAGAAACATGTACCAGGACAAGACACTCAAGTGCAAGGATTGCGGCAACGATTTCGTGTTCACCGCCGGTGAGCAGGAATTCTATGCAGAGAAGGGCTTCCAGAACGAGCCCCAGAGATGCAAGGCATGCCGTGATGCCCGCAAGAACGGTGCAAAGGGCGCAAGAGAGATGTTCTCCGCTGTTTGTGCAGACTGCGGTAAGGAATGCAAGGTTCCTTTCAACCCCACCGAGGGTAAGGCTGTATACTGCAGCGAGTGCTTTGCTATCAGAAGAGGCAACTAATCGTCTGCTTTTGATGCAAGAAAAAAGATGCGCGGTTATCCCGCGCATCTTTTTTCTTTTTTTCGCTTTTTGCTCTGTACAATTCTTTGAATGTATGATATAATTTATACTGTAAAAGTATAGGGGGCTGCGTATGAAAAAAGAACAGTTTCATCAAGAAAGACTACATACAAAAAAAGAGGGGCATCATGCCTACGATGCAGAAAATCCCAACGAAGGTGTCATTAGCGGTCGCAATGCCGTCAAGGAGCTTTTGGCGGGCGGTCGTGATATCGATAAGATTTTTGTTGCACGCGGTGATCGTGAGGGCTCTATTGTCGCCCTGGTTGCCGAGGCTGTGGCAAGGAAAATCCCTTTGATCGAAGCAGATCGCAAAAAGCTGGATGCGCTGTGCGGGCACAATCGGCACCAAGGCATCGTGGCTTTTGCGGCAGAACGATCCTATGCCACGATTGACGATATGCTGGCACTTGCTGCCGCGCGTGGCGAGGCACCGTTGCTTGTTATTGCAGATGGCATTGAAGATCCGCATAACCTCGGGGCGCTTATGCGCTGTGCCGAATGCGCTGGTGCGCACGGATTGATTATTCCCAAGCGTCGGTCTGTGGGCTTGACCTCTGTCGTTGCCAAGTCGTCTGCCGGGGCGATTGAGCATCTGCCGATTGCTAAGGTCACCAATTTGGCAAATACCATTGATGAATTGAAGGAAAAAGGGTTTTGGCTGTACGCGGCTGATATGGATGGTGCGCCGCACTATAAAACCGATCTGCGCGGCGCTGCGGCCATCGTTTTGGGGAGTGAGGGGTTTGGCATCTCGCGCCTGGTCAAGGAAAAGTGCGATTTTGTGATCTCCATTCCGCTGTATGGTAAGGTGAATTCGATGAATGTTTCGGCTGCGGCGGCTGTGATTTTGTGTGAAGCCGCACGGCAGAGAAGAGACCATGCCTAATATAGGAAAGGAAAGATGTGTCCTATGAGCGAAAAAGAAAAAAAGAATTACGGCGAATCGGATTCTATTAAGGCCATGCTGGAGCGTTTGCGTCGTAGTGTGACAGATCTTCCGCCTGAGGTTGAAGAGGAACCCAAAAATGAGCCTCAATCGACCGACAATGCGCCAAAGGATGTAGAAAACACGCTGCCGCAACAGAATGATGTGCCGGCAGAAGAGCCGCTTGCTGCGGAAACCGAAGATGAACCGGCACCAATCGAGGAAACGGATACTTCATTGCTGCAAGAAGAATATCAAGAGAATGTGACGGAAATCATTCCCGTCTCAGAAGAAGAGGTCGTTGTAGAGGAGGCGCAATCACCATCCTCCGAGCCCTCTGATGAAGGGATGGTTCTTGTCCCTTGGGATGAGGATGATCCACTGGCAGATGGGGAAGATTTGTCTGATGATGAAGATCTGCCTTGGGATATTGCCGAAGATTCATCTGATGCCTCCGGAACGGCGTCGGAAGAAGAGCCGGAAGATGAAGATCCATTTTTTGCCGAAGAGGTAGATGATGCCACGATAGCCGCCTTTTTTACGACCGAAGACGAGTCGACTGCGCCTTTGGCGGATGAAGAACTTGCTATGGAAGAGCCACTCCTTTTTGATAAAAAAGAGGAAGATAAGAACGAGCAGAACGATTTTCTTGCTGAAGATAATCTTCCGAGCGGTTTTGTGGATGTGATCGAAGATGGGGAGCAAGAGGCTGCAGCCGATGGCGCTCGGCCTGCGCCCCTCATTACCGATGATGAGGTGGCGCGCCTGTTCCGGGGTGAGCACCGTGTTTCTGAGCCTCCCGCTGTTCCCACGCAAGAAGAGCAAGGGCAGCTTGAAACGGTTGAGGCAAATGAGGATAATGGGTATGCCGTGGAGGTTGAGGTGAAACGGTTTTCCTCTCCTCTGATGGCAGGATATGAGCCCGTACCGACTCCTGAAGAAATACCTTCCTCACTTGTTGCAGAGGAATACGAGATGCCGACCTCTTTTGACGAACCGATCGCGCAATCGCCTGATGCCCTTACCGAGGAACCCAAAAGAGCCGCCACACAGGGGCTCTCCAATGGTTCGACCATCTGGCGCGATAACGGCGCCCGTCGTCGTCCGGTGGAGGTGCTTGAAGCAACGGATATCGATGAACCGCCGGCAATTGCCGATTTTCATGAATTCTTGGGCAAATCGAAGTCTGCCGAAAAATATGATGCGGGAAATGATGCCTCTATGCGTGATGAGGCGACGGAAAAACCGCAGAAAAAAGAAAAAAAGAAGGTAGAGCGCTTTTCTCGCGGCGTCCAGATGACGATTGATGATATCAAACCGGATTCTCGCGAACCGGCTGCAAAGAAGAAGAGCCTTTTCTCTCGCCTGAAAGAGAAAAACGACAAAAAAGCAAAGGCAGAACGCACGCCCCAGCCTGTTCCATCCATCAAAGAGCAAACGATGGATGTGCAAGAGGATAAGGCCTTGCGCCGCGCGCGCGAAACTGCGCGTGAAGAGTATACCAAGGAACGCGAAAGCAGCGCAACGCGTGCTCTTGCCGGTCTTTATCAAGAAGAGGCCGCTGCATATAATGAGTATACCTCTCGCAGCCAAATGGGTGTATTCCGCAGAAAGTTTGAATCAGAGCTTTCCTTCTTGGCTATTCGTATTGCCATTCTATCCTTTTTGTCGGTGCTGCTGCTCGTTTTGGAAAACGGCATGCATTGGGGAATCCCGCTTGATTGGTTGTTTGTCACCCCCATCAGCGCGGCGGGATTACATCTGCTTTTGCTGTTTTTTGCGCTCTTGTGTTGCATTCCTCTGTTTTTGCACGCTTGGCGACAATTGTTTGCACAGCGTGTAGTCTCGGAGCTGTTTGCAGCGATCGGTATCGTCAGCGCAATTTTGTATGGTGCGATTCTTTGCTTCTCCTTGATTCCCGGTACAGAGGCAACTGCTCCCGTTTCACTTGCGGATGTGCATGTGTTTGGCCTTCTGCCGGTTGCGGCGGCTCTCGTATCTGCCATCATTGAATTCTATAAGGTCAAAAATGATCTTGCCTCTTTTGAGCTGATTTCCTCGGCGGGGGACAAGCTTGCTTGCTCTGTACGGAATGGTGCCTTCACAAAATCCGAGGCAGCCGCCATTGCTGATCTGAAGGAAGGGGAGGAAACACGTGTTGTCTCTGTCAAAAAGGTAGGTTTCACATCCGGTTTCTTCCACCGTATTACGCGCAATTGCGAGGATGAGCTGAAGAACCTGTGGCTTCTTCCTACGGCGGGCGTCGCTGCCTTGCTGGTGGCCGTCATTGCCGGGGTCATGGGCGGTGGAATTATAGGTGCGTGTTACGCCTTTTGTGTAGCCGTCTCTCTTTCTTTGCCGCTCTGCACGCTTGTGCTTCATAAGCTGCCCATTTCTACGCTCTTCCGCTTTGCCGCGGCAAATTCTTGCGCGGTAGTGGGTGAGGTGTCCGCCATCGAATACAGCGATACAGACGCTTTCGCATTTGAGGATGTTGAGGCATTCCCGGCGCGCAGCGTTCGCGTACAACGCATTAAGCTGTATCATGAAAGCGCACTTGACCATGTTTTATATCAGGTTGCCGGTGTGTTCTCTGTGCTTGGCGGGCCTCTTGATGGCGTTTTCCGCAGCTCTACGGCAGAACTGGGCCTTTCCTCTGATGTTCGGCTACAGCAGGTCTATGACGGTGGCGCGATTGTCTCGGTAGACGGTCGCCGCATTTTCGTTGGCAACGGTGACTTCATGCTGAAAATGAATGTGCGTATGTACTACGACGCAGAGGATGAACAGATCCTGGCCAATGGGAAGACCTGTATCATGTATACAGCAGAAGAGGGGCAACTGAACGCCAAATTCTATATTCGCTATCGTATGAATGAAGACTTTGAACGTGATGTGGAGCGGCTTGCTGCCAATAACATCCGCGTGCTGATTCGCACCTTCGATCCCAACATACGCCGTGCGTTGATCGACAAGATCAGCTACACCGGACGTTACGATCTGCGCGTTGTTCGCAAAACGGTGGAGCAGCAGAACGACTATGCCGCTCCGCAAATCAACAGCGGTATTGTGACGCGCCGTTCCGTGCGTGAGATTTTGCGTGTGCTGCTTGCCTGCCGCCGTGCATGTCGCCTCACCTCCTTTAGCGAAATGGGCGGGCTTGTTGTTGGGTGCGTTGGCATGCTGGTTTCTATTATCATTGCGATGTTTGGTGTGATGCTGTCGCTCCCCTCATGGCTGCTCGTTATGTATCAATTGCTTTGGGTTCTGCCTGTTATGCTGGCATCCAAGCTCTATATTACAAGGAAATAATCATGTGTATCAATGAAAAACAAATGTCCGGTATTCTGCGCTCGGTTGAAAAACCGGGGCGCTATACCGGCGGCGAATTTAATCAAGTGATCAAGGATAAGCAGGATGTGCGTTGCCGCTTTGCCTTCGTGTTTCCCGATGTGTATGAGATCGGCATGTCCAATCTCGGCATTCGCATCCTGTATCACGCGCTCAATAGTCAGCCTGATATTTGGTGTGAGCGCGCCTATACCCCTTGGCCGGATATGCAGGAGAAGATGGAGACCTACCATCTCCCCATGACCGCCCACGAAAGCGGTGATCCGCTTGGCGTGTTTGATATCGTTGGCTTCACGCTCCAATATGAGCTTTGCTATTCCAATGTTTTGCGTACTTTGAAGTTGGCAGGCATTCCGCTGTACGCCCGCGATCGCGGGGAAGAGCATCCCATCATCATTGGCGGTGGCCCGTGTAGCTATAATGCAGAGCCGATTGCCGACTTCTTCGACGTCTTTAGTATTGGTGAAGGCGAGGAGGCACTTCCTGAGTTTTGCCGTCTTTATATAGAAATGAAGGAAAACGGCACCTACACGCGCGAGGCTTTTTTGCACGAGATTGCCAAGCATGAAGGGTTTTATGTACCGTCTCTGTATGATGTTACATATCACGAGGATGGCACCATTTGCGCCTTTGTGCCGAAGTATGACGATATTCCTACCAAGATCAAAAAGCGCATCATCGAGGATATGGATAAAGCCATTTTCCCGGAAAAGCTGGTGATGCCGTATATTGAAACCGTGCATGACCGCGTGATGCTGGAGGTGTATCGCGGCTGCATTCGCGGATGCCGCTTCTGCCAGGCCGGCATGGTTTATCGCCCCATTCGTGAAAAATCGCCGGAGCTGCTTGATAAGCAGGCACGCTGCCTGTATGAAAACAGCGGCTATGATGAAATGTCGCTTGTTTCACTCAGTATCAGCGATTATTCGCAGCTAGAAACCTTAACCACCGATCTACTTAAATGGACAGATGAGGAAAAGGTCACCATCACGCTGCCGTCTCTGCGCGTTGATAGCTTTACCGAGAGCCTCATGGAGAAGATCTCCAGCGTGCGCACAGGTGGCCTTACCTTTGCGCCAGAGGCGGGAACGCAGCGTTTGCGCGACGCAATCAATAAAAACGTCGAAGAAGAGGATCTGCTTCGCGAGGTCAATATCGCCTTTTCTGCAGGAAAAAGCTCTGTAAAGCTGTATTTTATGCTCGGCCTTCCGACAGAAGAGCTCTCCGACCTTGACGGCATTGCCGACCTTGCTGATAAGGTGGTCGGGGCTTATTTCAAAAATCCAAATCGTAACCGTGCCAAGGGCGTTACGGTAACCATCAGCGTTGCTTGCTTTATCCCCAAGCCCTTTACCCCCTTTCAATGGGAAGCGCAGGATAGCTTGGAGGAGCTGGAGAAAAAGCAAAAATATCTGCTTGAAAAGATCACCAACCGCCGTGTGAAGTATAACTATCATGATGCGCGTGTCTCGCGCGTAGAGTCTGTTTTTGCGCGCGGAGACCGTCGCCTTGCTCCTGCTTTGGCGCTCGCTTGTGAAGAAGGGGTCATGTTCGACTCGTGGGATGAATATTTCAACTATGATAAATGGATGGATATCTTCGCTCGTACCGGCATCGATCCTGCGTTTTATGCCAATCGTACCTTCGGGAAGGATGAGGTGCTGCCTTGGGATATCATCGATTGCGGCGTCACTCGTGCCTATCTCTGGCGTGAGCGCGAGCGCGCGTATCAAAACCAAACCACGCCAAGCTGTGCCGAGCATTGTAACGGCTGCGGGGCAAACTGTCTGGGAGGGAAGAATAAATGGTGCAAATGACATTTGACGGTCCCTTGCTTGAAAAACCGAAAACCTTGCGTATTCGGTTCCAAAAAACCGGTGCCCTGAAATACATCTCTCACTTGGATCTGATGCGTACCATGACGCGTGTGATCGCGCGTGTGCATCTTCCCATCAAATACACCTGTGGCTTTCATCCCATTCCACACCTTGTGTTTTCCGCACCGTTGCCTGTCGGGGCAGAGAGTCCGCATGAATTTCTCGATGTGGCCGTCCTGCGCGAGCTGGATCCTGCATCGGTTGTGCCGCTTCTTAACGCGGGGTTGCCTGCGGGATTGGCAGTAGATGCTGCCTATTTCGCCGAGACGAAGTTTCAAGCCATCGCCTCTGCCGAGTATACCATCAAGATTCATACGCCGGGAGCATCGGCTGATGTTGCCAAATACTGCGGGGATGTTCTTTCGGAAAAACCGATCACCGTGCTGAAGCATACCAAAAGCGGTGATAAGAATGTGGATGTCAGCCCTGCCATCCTTGGGGTGACGTCTTCCTTCGACGAGGAAAACGGCGATATCGTTCTGCAGATCTGTCTGCGTGCGGATAGCGGCAGTTTTTTGAATCCCGATTATCTTTTGCGGTATCTTTCCGATCAAACGGGATTGCTGAAGGGCTCACCGCTTGAGGAGTGGTATACGGTCACTCGTACCCATCTTTTCGATGCAAACGGACAGGATTTTGTTTAAAGAATATTATCTATACTGACGGCACACAGATCCCGGATGTGTGTGAGTGCGGCTGTCAGCTCTGCGGCGGCGATGAGAAAATCATCGCCGTCTTCTATGTTTGCTGTCGTGCTCAAGCGTGCCAGCGTGCTTTCCAAGGCATCGATTTCGTTGTGATTGATCGTGAGTGAGAATAGAAACCTGCTTTCCTCCCATCGCTTTGCAACCGCGCGGCTTGCTTCCTTTCGCTGCTCGTCTGCCACTTCACTCAGTTCTTCTGCCTCCTTTGCTAGCGCGTTTGCCATGCTTGTCAGCTTGCAGGAAGAGAAAAACGCCACTCCTACCAACGCTGCAAATAAAATCATTGCCGCTATAAAAGCTTTCATTTTTTCTTCTCCCTTGGTATCAATTCGATCTTTCCTGTGTCATCCATGGTCATAAAGAACACATCTTTTGTGGAAAAACCGCGTTGCTTGCATGTCTTTTCCAGCCATGCGCGATTCTTTCCGATCATGGAAAGATGGTTTTCGTTAATCCGTCCGTCCATAATGAGTGGGTGTGCCATGCCTCGCTCGGGCACCTTTTGTCCAATGTCGTCGGCACATAACGGCTGCTTGGATGCGCAGGGAATGATGGAGAGCTGGCCGTCCTGCTCCAGAATAGCATAGTAGATGTCGCGCAGATCGGAATATCCTTGCAGTCGGCATTCGCCAAGCAACTCCTCAATAGAAAGTCGCATCTTTCCGAGCTCGTGTTGGTCGAGTCTCCCGCGGCAAATCAGAATGCTCGGCTTTCCCTCCATCATTTTTTTCAATAATGGAATTTTGTTTTTTAGGAAGGTGGAAATGATTTCAAGTGATAAAATCAGCAGGACGGGGAAGAGCCCATTGAGAAGCGGCATGTTATGATCGGCAATCGGCAATGCCGCCACTTCGGAGAGCAGTAGTGTCACTACCAGATCAGATAGCTCCAGCTCGCCCACTTGCCGTTTGCCCATGCAGCGCAGCACAACAGAAAGTATGAAATAAATGAAGATCGTGCGAAACAGAATGACCGTCATGTCCACCTCGTTTTTTCGTTAGTTTGTCCCGAGTGAGCAAGTGGTATAACGAGAAAAAAGAATTTTTGAAAAACGTTATTTTTTTGTCAAAACAGGCTTGACATTTGAGAAAAATGTGGTATAATAAAAATCCAAGCAAATCAATGGCGGTTTGTTTGGTACCACGGCGAAAAAAGTTTGAAAAACTTTTAAAAAAGTATTGACAAACGGGAAAAGGAGTGGTATAATAAAAAAGTCGCAGGCACGAAGGGGAACCGGAGGGCGGCGGCGAAAATCGGTCTTTGAAAATTGAACAACAGAATTTCTAAAGCACTGAAAAGTGCGATGGAATCTCGTTAAAAACACATTGAGTAAACTCAAAAAGTAAGAGAAGCTTGGAAAAGCAGCTCTAAAAAAGGATTT
>JAFTQX010000020.1 GCA_017462545.1 Clostridia bacterium | reverse complement strand
CAGGCGTTAAGCTTGACTACGAAGTTGGTACAATGATCGAGATCCCCAGAGCTTGTGTAACAGCAGACGCTATCGCTAAGGAAGCTGACTTCTTCTGCTTCGGTACCAACGACCTGACGCAGATGACCTACGGTTTCTCTCGTGACGATGCCGGCAAGTTCCTTGGCGCTTACTACGATGCCAAGATTTTCGAGAACGATCCCTTCGCAAAGCTTGACCAGACCGGTGTTGGTAAGCTGATGAACATGGCAGTTACCCTGGGCAGACCTGTTAACAAGAATCTGCACGTTGGTATCTGCGGTGAGCACGGCGGCGACCCGACATCTGTTGAGTTCTGCCACCAGATCGGCCTTGACTATGTTTCTTGCTCGCCCTTCCGTGTGCCGATCGCAAGACTGGCCGCTGCACAGGCTGCACTGAAGAAATAAGTCAATTCTTATATGACGAAAAAGCCCGTCGGCATAGCCGATGGGCTTTTTCCATTTGGGAATACCATCAAAACAGCATTCCCATCATATAGTTTTCTGAAAAAATGGAATTGGCGGCCAGATCAACAACGACTGCGCTCACTTCCTATATGCAAAAGGAGCAGTTTTGCAAATTGGAGCATCTTTTCCCGCACCTTTCGCAATCATGTTGGTATAAGCCCTAAACAATATGCTATGCAGCACAGGGTTTTTCGGCCGTAGCGCAAATTTTAAGAAAGTTTGAACAAATTACGGCTTATCGGTTGACAAACGCGGCAAGGCGTGCTATGATATAGATAGATGTACCCGTCCTTACGATGTGGGTTACAAAAAACATTTTAGGGAGAAGACACTATCATGAAAAAATTGATTTTCGGTCTGGTTATGGCAGCTACGCTGGCAACCGCACTCACCGGCTGCGGCAAATTCACCTGTGATCTATGCAACGAGGAAAAGAGCGGCAAGCAGTACAAGGATGAGATGTTTGGCCAAGAAGTCGTCATTTGCAAGGATTGCTATAACGATCTGAAGGAGCTGGAAGAGGGTCTGGAGGATCTGAGCGATAAGTTCAAATAAGAGAAGCATAAAATCCCGCAAGGAGCATTCCTTGCGGGATTTTATTGTTTTTATTCCTCTGTATGCAACTTTTTATATGCAGAAGGGGTCATTCCTGTATGCTTGGAGAATAGCTTGCTAAAATAAAGTGCATTATGAAATCCAACCTCATAAGCCGTTTCTGTGACATTATAGTCTTTTGTTTCAAGCAGCATTTTCGCATTTGCAATCCGTGTCGCCAAAATATATTGCAAAGGGGTCATTTTTGTTATTTGCTTGAAACGACGATTGAACCAGCAGGGGCTGATATGGAGCGCTTTGGCATATTCTTCAATATTGATATCCTTTTTGTAATTTTCATTAAAGTAACGAATGGCATGCTCTATTTCATTCAGGGCATTGGTGCCGGCTCTTCTCCCCTCCTGGATATGACGATCGATTAACAAAAAGAGATGGCGCAAAAGCATCGTCAGCAGCTCTTGATAATGGTTGCGGCAAAGCTGTAGCTCTCGTATCATCTGCTCAAATAGCCATTGATAATCAGGAGCATTTCCGGCATAAAAAATATTTTTTTCCCGTGTTAACTTATATGTGTGTAAAACCTCCTCTACCTCGCTGCCTGTAAAGTGCACCCAATAGGATTGACATTTATCCTTTGGAAAATAAAAATAAGATTGTGCATCATACGGGCGAAACAGCACCATTTCCCCCTTGCTGACTGTACGATCAACACCGGGAAAATAAAAATGTGCCTTCCCTTCAACAATATATATAAGCTGATAATCCCGTCTTCCTTTCGGGCGATTTGTTTTGATAACGGGCCCGTTATCCACGCGATAATACCCACAGCTGGAAACGATAAGAGGCTTGCTCAGATCCTTCACAACAGAAATAGAATTGTGAAGATATGCAACGTTCGTATACATAAACACATTCTCCCTTGATAGACACTTCTATTATGATTATACCGTATGTTTTTTATTTTTGCAAGCGTTTTGTACTGTTTTGTACATATTCTAACTCGAAATATACATAGATTTTTTGACTAAAAAAATTGACTTTTTTGCACAAATATTATAAAATATTAACAGACAGCATCACAAAAAACTGTAAGGAGTTCAGAACAATGGAAGAAAAACGATATCTAAAGTGGTATCACAAAATCGGATATGGCTCGGGCGACGTGGCAGGAAATGTTGTTTATGCGCTGTTGCAATCTTTTTTAATGTTCTATTTGACAGATTCTGTCGGATTGAGCATGGGAATGGTTGGCACACTGATGGCCCTATCTAAAATCTTCGATGGTGTTTCAGATTTCTTTTTTGGTCGCCTGATCGATAAAACGAAAACGAAAATGGGAAAGGCGCGACCATGGATGCTTTGGGCCTATATTGGCTGCACCATTACGTTGGTTTTAACCTTTTCTGTTCCTACCGCTTGGGGAATGACCGCACAGTATATCTATTTCTTTATCACCTATACGCTTTTGAATGCCGTGTTCTTTACCGCCAACAACATCGCCTATGCCTCTTTAACGGCACTTATCACCAAGAACACCAACGAGCGTGTGCAGCTTGGATCTTACCGTTTTATCTTTGCCTTTGCCACAAGCATGCTGATTCAATATATCACCATCAAGGCCGTAGGCTGGTGCGGCGGCGGAGCCGATGGTTGGCGAACGGTAACCATCATCTTGGCGCTCTTTGGTCTCGTTGTCAATACCATTTCGTGCTTATCGGTTAAAGAGTTGAAGGAAGCGGATGAAGAAATGGAGAACGAGCGGGAGGAGGAAAACAAGCTAACCTTCAAGGAATCCCTACTATTATTGCTTTCCAATAAATATTACCTCATGATCTGCGGCACATACATTCTCACCCAAATCTATTCCTCGATGATCGGGATAGGCGTATATTATGCCAAATACATTCTCGGTAATGAGGATCTGTTCAGCACATTTTCTTTGGCAATCAACATCCCCTTGGTTTTGGGATTGATCGTGTCCCCGCTACTGATCGCCAAGCTGAAGGGAATGTATAAAATTAACATTGTAGGTTATGCAATTGCTACGATCTTCCGTGGCTTGGTCATCGTGGCGGGATATATGGGTAACATCCCTCTCATGCTGGTATTTACCGCACTTGCCGCCTTTGGAATCAGCCCTCTGCAGGGAGATATGAATGCATTGATCGCATCCTGCTCGGAATACACAACACGAAAAACCGGCAAGTGTATCGACGGAATGATGTTTTCCTGCTCCTCGCTCGGCATTAAGGTTGGCGGTGCCATCGGCACAGCGATTTGCGGGTGGTTATTAGACGCCACAGGCTATGTAGAAAATGCACTTACGCAAACGCCAGCCACCGTCTCCATGATGAATGTCTTGTATTTATGGATGCCTATGATCTTATGCGCGCTGGTTACCTTCATGCTGACAAAGCTCAAGGTTGAACAGGCAAACAAGGCACTAAAGGGCATACAAGAAACAGACGATCGGAAATAAAAGGCTGTCCCGCAAGGAGCATTCCTTGCGGGATTTTTTCGCAAAAGGCTTGCAAAAGCGGATAGTAGCCTTTATAATAGAGATATCGCCTGCTTAGGAGATCTCAATATGAAAAAAGAAGTCAAAAGCGCCGCCGCCCATACATTTATCAACCCCCTGCCGATGCCAAGCATCCCGCGCGGCAAGGATGAGTGGTATCCCTATGAGCACGGCATGTTCAGCCATGAGAACAAACCTGAGACGGTAACAACCACCGACTATCGCTCCATCAGCGACCCGACCGTCTTCTACCATGAGGGGAAATGGTATCTCTACCCCAGCTACGGCATGGCGTGGGTCAGCGAGGACTTTGAAAACTGGCAGCATGTGCGTACCGAGCCGTATTGCCCGAAATACAGCCCCTGCATCATCCCCTGGGGCAATCGATTTTTACTGACAGCATGGCATTGCCCGCTGTATGTAGCCGACTCGCCACTTGGGCCGTTTACAGAGCTGGGAGACTTTATCGGACTTGACGGCAAGCCATTTACCCCCTGCGATCCTTGCCTGTTTCTCGATGATGACGGCAGAATCTACATGCTGGCCTTTGCCACGGAAAAGGCAGATAACCACAAGGGCTTTGCCTGTAAGATCGTAGGCTATGAGCTGGACAGAGAGCAACCGACGAGAGTCGTGCGCGGACCGATTGACGTAATAAAAATGAACCCCGCGAAAAACCTATGGGAGAGACAGGGGCTTCATAACCAAGACCCCACCTTTGGCTGGGTGGAGGGGCCGCATCTCTTAAAGAAGAACGGGCGCTACTATCTCATCTACGCCGCCCCCGACACCTGCAATGCCGCCTATGTCAACGCGGTCTATTACAGCGATCTCTCCCCGCTTGACGGGTATGTTTGCCAAAAGAAAAACCCGCTCACCTTTCACCGTGATGGCATCATCACCGGCGCGGGGCATGGCTGTGTAGAGCAAGGCCCGAACGGTACTCTGTGGGCGTTTTACACGATTGCCACCGCCTGCACGCACCGCTATGAAAGGCGCATCGGCATGGATCTCTGTGCCATTGATGAAAATGGTGAGCTCTACTGCCCCCACGGCGTGACAAACACGCCGCAATATATCCCCGGGCATCGGCCAGATGCGGTCACGGAGAACAGTCCGCATCTGTTCTCCTTGACCGGAGGCATTCGTCCGACCGCCTCCTCGGAGATGGACGGGCATTTTGCCATCAACGCGACCGATGAGAACAACCTGAGTTGGTGGCAGCCGCAGCCGACAGACGAGACACCTTGGCTGGAATGCACGTTCAGCAACGTTTTTGTCGCAAGCGCGGTGCGCATCTTCTGGAGGGAGATCGGTTTGGATTACCAAAACGATGTTCTGCCCGAGCCTTTTGGCTATCTGCTGGAGGGCTACTATCAGGGAGAATGGTTTCCCCTGCTTGATAACCGCCAGCCAACCGAAGAAAAAAATATTGATTATCAGATCTTTCCGGATGCACGTTGCGAAAAAGTGAGAATCACCATCAACCGTCCGAACAAGATCGGCCTTGGCATCGTCGATTTTGCCGTGTTCGGCCAATATAAAAAGGGAGAATAAGCATGAAAACAGTCAAAGAGAAACATTTGGTCGTAGGCGCGGATTTCGCCGGCTTTCCGCTCAAGGAGATCGTGGTGGAGCACCTGACCAAAAAGGGCTGGAAGATCCTTGACCTGGGTGTGACGAAGGACAGCGCCCCGAATGACACCGACCTGATGTTTCACCGTGTAGGTCTGCGCGTGGGTGCGGAGATTTCGGAGGGGAACTATGAGCGTGCCATGCTCTTCTGCGGCACGGGTATGGGCATTCACATTGCGGCCAGCAAGTGCCCGCATGTACATGCCGGCGTAGTAGAAAGTCTGCCCGCCGCCCTGCGCGCCATTACCGGTAACGGTGTCAACGTGCTGGCCATGGGTGCCTTCTACGTTGCCCCCCAGACCGCCTGTGACATTGCCGACGCGTATCTTTCCAACGAGCTTGGCAGCGGCTGGGAATGGTGGCATAACTTCTACGAGTTCCACAAGCTGGCCATTGACGAGCTAGAGGCCTTTGACTATGAGGAGTACAAGAAAAACGGCTTCCGCGTCAATAAGCTGGGCGACTACGATCTGACGCTGGATTTTGACAAAAAGCCGGAATAAGAGAGACTGATATGGAAATTGGCATTCATACAGGAAGCTTCCAACATCTGCATGAGCAGGCGTATATCGCGTTGCACGAGGCGGGTTTTGACTGCGCAGATCTTTCTGTGATCTGCGACACAGGCAGTACCTACTATACAAGCGATCTTGCCACCGCCAAGAAAATGGCCGCCAAGGAGCGTAGCATGGCGGAGGCGGCAGGCGTTCGCATTCATCAGGTGCACGGCCCGTGGCCGACCGATGATACGAGCGCGGAAAAGCGCAAGGAAAAGCTGGCATACATGGAGCGGGCCATCCGCCTGACGCCTGTTTTCGGTGCGCGCTATCTGGTCATTCACCCGGATATGCCCTTTGGCTGGGATGACGAGCCGAATCCCACCTTCTCTTGGCAGACCAATCTCGACCTTTTCCGCGCGCTGCTGCCGATTGCTGAGGAGGAGGATGTAATTCTCTGTATGGAAAACATGCCCATGAAGGCGCACGCCATCTCCCGCACAAAGCGAATGTATGAATTTGTACAAGAGATCAACCACTCACACCTTGGCATGTGCCTAGATACCGGCCACGCCAACGTATTTGCCGATGATTGCGGCGGGATGGTGCGCCTGATCGCGCCCGTGCTGAAAACATTGCATGTCCACGACAACATGGGAGACAAGGACTCCCACCTGCCACCCTATCAAGGCACGATCAACTGGGAGAGCTTTACCAAAGCACTCCGCGAGACCGGCTTTAACGGCGTGTTTTCCATCGAAGCATCGCTTGACGTGCCTAACATGCAAGAGGACGGCCATGCCGAGGCGGCCCGCCGCATGGCAGAGATCGCCCGTAAGCTGGCTGATGCCGCAAACTGATCCCCCTACAAAAGCAGCAAGCAGCCCTGCCGCACGGCAGGGCTGCTTGCTTTATGCCTTTTCTAACTTCCAGGTTTTTTGGTTATAATCCACCGTCACACAACTGCCATCCGAATAGGTAACGGCAAACACGCCGGGTGCCACCTCGCGGTGGTCCTCCATCGTTTCAAGCTGCAGATAAGCCATCGGCTCGTAGATGTCAAACCAGCGCTTGGCGGCCTGCGCGCAGTGCTGCATATCGCTTTCGTCATGGCAGGTAAAGTCGCAGTCCCCCATCCAGTTTTGGCGCTCCTTGCTCTCTGTCACGAATTTGGAATAATAGTAGATCGCCGGGCGGCCGCCGTACTCGATGGTTTTTAGCAGGTTATCCTGCTCCCCGCTGATGATGGCATTGACCGCCACTGAATAGGGACAGGACATGACCAGCCCGTGGTAGACCAGCTGCCACAGCGGCACGCGGCAATCAAGCATTCCATCAAAATGATCTCGCTCATTTGCAAAGGACGTGTACAAAATAAAATCACAATCGCGCATGCTTTCATCAAAGGCACCCTCGCTGCTGATGCCGCCGAAAAGATCGCGCGCATACAGCATAATATCCTCAAAGGTGCGGGCCCCCTCACGGCGGGTAACGGGGTGCGCCGGGCTGCAGCAATCACGCGCCGGCACGGCGGTGATCACGTCGATATAATGCAGGCCGTTAAAGCCAAGCGATGCAACGCGCGGCAGCTGCTCCTTTGCTTGGCGCAAAGCACATACCGGGCAAAGATTGTAGGGGCGCCCGCCGCCCCAAACGCCGTTAGAGGCAACGAAGATCTTACCGTCACGCTCGACGATCAGATCATCCTCTGAAAAATTCTCGGCAATGCGATAGGCATCCATGCTGTTGGTATGGCAGGATACCGTGTAACCCAGCTCTTTTGCGTGGCGGATCAGGCGCAGCAGCGCCTCCTCGCCGCCCAGCTGCGGCTCAACGGGAAAAACCTGCGGCCAGCGGCCATCATGCCCGCGCACATTCCAACCGACCAGGCAAAATTCTGCCCGCTTGACCCCCAAGGCATGGTAGGCATCCATGATCTCCCCCACGCGGTCAAAGGTACAGGCCGTGTGCATCGGCGGCTCGGTTTCCGGCGTTTGCTCTGCAACCGGGCTGGGCACGGGCTTCCAGCCCATGCGCACGCGCACGCAAAGCGATTTGCTTGCGTAGCGCACGGTATCGCTCATGCGGTCCTTCAGCGTGCGGTAGCCGCATTGGGTAAGGCGGTATCGGCGGTAAACGCGCGCCATCTCTGGATAGCGTGCATCGGGCGCAAGATAGGTCACCTCAACGGCGATCGGCTCATAGGGTGCCTTGCCCTCGATCATAAAGCGGGGGTAGCAGGCATATTCGCCATCCTTTACGCGCAGCACGCGGGTGCTTTCGTAGGGCAGGCCGGTCACGATGGCGGCATAGGTCGCACGCGGCGTCCTTGCGCCGTAAAGATACATCGTCAGCGCCGGGGTCAGCACCTCACAGTCCGGCCGCTCGTGAAAATAGCAAAGACCGCTGTCGCGCAGGGTGCCGGTGCCCTGCGTGACGAGGAAAAAGCCCTCTTCACCCGCGCGGGCATGAAACAGATCGATATCAAAATCCAAATACGCGATCCTGGTATAATCCAGCTCCTCGCCAACCGTCAGCAGCAGGCGCTCGCCTACGCGGCTCTCTGCAATTGAAAAAGCAGCCCTTTCACCATTCAAATAAACCACAATACCACTTGCCATGATCATGTCCTCCGCAACTTTTGTTCTTTTACTTGACTATATCACAAAAGCATGCTAATATAAAGGGGTAAAGAAAAGAAAAATTATCACTTTTCAAACATTGAGGTTCAATATGACGATTGCAGAGCTTGCCCCCTTTGTACGCTACGTGCATAAGCGGATCTATGATACGACCCGCAGGGCGCCGGTATACGCCTATGATTTTCGCCTGTTTTATATTCACGATGGCCACGGCGCGATCGATATTGACGGGCGCCGCCATGACCTGGGTATGGGGACTCTGGTGGTCATTCCGCCGGCTACCCCCTACCGCCTGATAGGCGGCGACCTGTTTTTAACGGTTTTGAATTTTGATATCGACTATCGCGTGACCGAGCGTGCCACCATGCCGCCGTGCGAGCAGGCCTTTTTCCAGCCGGAGCTGGTGCACAGGGCACCGCCATGCGCCGAGCTGGCCAGGCCGTTTGTGATAGACAGCTTCCCAGAGGGAGAAAACACGCTTTACCGTATCCAAAACGAGTGGGATAGCAAGCCACTATGGGTAGATGAACGCATCTCTTCCCTGTTACGTAGCCTGCTGATCTTAGCGCTGCGCCGCCTCTCTGACCCAAGCGAGGCGCTTTCGCCGCTTTTGCGCGAGGTGCTGCAATACATCGAGTTGCACTATACCGAACAGCTGACCAACAAGCAGATCGCCGAGCAATTTCATTACCACCCCTACTATCTCAATAAATGCTTTGTTGCCGCCCTTAGCACATCTCTGCACCGCTACCTGATCGATCGGCGCATCCGCGCGGCCAAGCAGCTGCTGGTGCAAAGCGACCACAGTATTGAAAAGATCGCCGAGGAGGTCGGCTTTCTCTCGCACGCGCATTTCACCAAAATGTTCCGCGAGGCCACCGGCCTGACCCCGCACGCCTACCGCGCCGGCAAGCGCGCGGAGGAGATCTGACGGGGAAAAGCGGTGGGGTGCTTTTTGTAAAAAGCACCCCACACACCGCAAAAACTTTTAGAATAATACGATTATTTTCTATTGAACAAGCCACCTGTGCAACACACGGGTGGCTTGTTTTGTTTTATTCATGATAGATGGTTTTATCGCGATAGACCGGCTCGGCGGTATGACGCACGCGCAGCTGGCGGACCATCTTTTCATCAATGTGGGAAAGAATGACCGTGGTATGCGCCTCACAATCGGCCAACTTGGGCAGCTGCTCCATCGCCAGGCGAGCGGTAGGATTGGTCGCGGCAGACGAGGAGAGGGCCACCAGCATTTCATCCACATGCAGACGCGGGTTTTTACCACCAAGGTACTTGGTCTTCAACTCCTGCACAGGCTCAATACAGCGGCGATCGATGAGCTTCACCTCATCATCAATGCCGGCAAGCGTTTTCAGCGCATTCAAGATCATGGCGGCCGAGCAACCGAACAGATCGGTGGTGCGGCCTGTTACGATCCTGCCGTCCGGCAGCTCGATGGCGGCGGCGGGGCAATTCTTTTCCTCTGCCCGTTTTCTGGCCGCAACCGAAACCGCACGGTCATCCACGCTGATGCCAAGCCGCTGCATCAGCTGCGCAATCTTATCCGATTCGGTGCTTTCCTTGTGGTGCTTGATCTCATTCACAAGAGCCTTGTAGTAGCGGCGAATGATCTCCTGATGCGAGGCCTCACAGCAAACGGCATCATCCTCGATGCAGTAGCCCACCATATTCACGCCCATATCGGTGGGGGAGCGGTATGGCGACTTGCCCATCAGTTTTTCAAAGGTGGCGTTCAGTACGGGAAAGATCTCTACATCACGGTTGTAGTTGACCGTCGATTCGTTATACGCGGCAAGATGCCACGGGTCGATCATGTTCACATCGTCAAGATCGGCCGTGGCAGCCTCATAAGCGACATTAACAGGATGCATGAGCGGCAGATTCCAGACCGGGAAGGTCTCGTATTTTGCGTATCCCGCCTTTTGTCCGCGGCGATATTCATGATACAGCTGCGAAAGGCAGGTGGCCATCTTACCGCTACCGGGACCGGGTGCGGTGACCACGACCAGATTACGAGAGGTTTTGATGTATTCGTTTTTACCGTAGCCCTCATCGCTGACGATATGCGCCACGTTGCTCGGATACCCCTTGATATTATAATGGCGGTAAACAGGCATACCCATGCTTTCAAGACGGCGCTGGAAGTTGATGGCCGGCTCGTTATCCTCGGTAAATTTGGAAAGCACGACCGAGCCGACAAACAGGCCATAGGAGCGGAAGATGCCAATCAGACGCAGTACATCGGCATCATAGGTGATGCCAAGGTCAGCACGCACCTTGTTTTTGGCGATATCCTGCGCGGAGATGACGATCACGATCTCGGCACGATCCTTCAGCTTCTCCAGCATTTTGATCTTGTTGTCGGGGGCAAATCCGGGCAGCACGCGCGCCGCGTGAAAATCGTCAAACAGCTTGCCGCCAAACTCCAGATACAGCTTGCCGCCGAACTCCTTGATGCGCTCCTCGATGCGGGCAGACTGCATCGAAAGATATTTTTCACTGTCAAAGCCCTGTTTTTTCATAGCACTTATCCTTCCACTTCCCGCCGGGCGGGAATTTTTACCATTCTAAAAAACAAAACAGAAGAGAGCCGTATCCCGGCAGGATACAGCTCCCCGGGTGGCATGCCACCAAAGAAAGCCGAACATGCGCCTGCGGCGCAGAGGCAATCGATCAAACGATCTCAGTACCGTCCGCATGGAAGAGCGGCAGATATGCAAGGTAGGTAATATCCGTGCGATCACGGGCATCCCCCTCGGCAAGAACAGCCATTTTACCAACGATCTCGCCCCCTGCGCTGGCAACCAAGTGCTCCAGCGCGGCAAGAGACTCGCCGGTGCTGATGACATCGTCTACGATCAGCACGCGCTTGCCCTTCATGTACGCGGCGTCTGCCCCGTCCAGATACAGGGTCTGCTTGTGCTGGGTGGTGATCGAGGTCACCTCATACTTCACAACGTCAGACATATAGGCCTTGATGCCCTTGCGCGCCAGCAGATAGCGGTTCACACCTGCTTGGCGTGCCATTTCATACACCAAGGGAATGCCCTTGGATTCTGCGGTAATCATTACATCAAAGGCGGGCGCGCGCTTCAGCAGCTCAGCGGCGCAATGCTCGGTGATCTCTACATCGCCAAACATCACAAAGCCGGCGATGGAGAGATTTTCGTTCAGCGGGCAGATCTTGAGATCACGCTCAAGCCCCGCGATATTGATACGGTAAAACATGGGTCATTCTCCTTATATCGGATCTCTACTTGATAGTATACAACAATTTCCCCCCTATTTCAAGTGTTTCGATCATTTTTTCGGAGAACTTTCTGCTACCTTATCAATAATAGAAGTGATGCGTACCGATACGAAAGGCGAAGGGGCGCGTCTGCACGATCCAAAACGAGCTAGCCTTACTCGGATTCAAAAAGTAAAGCGCCCGCTCGGAAACGGTCACTCCCTCCAGGCACAGCTTTGCCGCAATGACGGAGCTTGCCGCCGGCGCATGGTAGACCGTACCGTTTGCCACGGGGGTAAACTGCACGCCATGCTTGCGATCAAAGATCACGCCCCAGATGGTATTCGGGAATTCGGGTGACTTGACGCGGTTGAGCACCACGTTGCCAACCGCAATCTGCCCAAGCAGCGGCTCGCCGCGGCTCTCGGCCGAAATAATGCGAGAAAGCCAATACACGGCATCCGCATCGTAGAACTGATCCCCGGACAAAATGGGGGAAAATCCACCGTCAATGCGAACGCTGCGCGTAGCAGCATCCCACTTCACGTCCACCCCCAGCGCACGGGAGAGCAGACGAATGGGCAAATAGGTGCGCCCATCGTCCAGAATACGCACCGGTGTATCCGCGTACAGATAGCGGCCGTTGGCCACAATGTAGTAAGAACCATCCTGCGCCGAAAGTGCCAGACCATTGGCCTTCACGTAGGCGGTTCTCGTTTTTGCATCAAAGCTGATGCTTGTCCATCCGCAAACGGCTTCACACAACGAGCGGAGCGGAGCGTAAGTCGTCTCGTCGATCAGGTAACAATCGCTTACCTCCTTCTCACTCGCGGAAACCATAACAGGGATATTCTCATAATGTGTATGTACGCGGTCGCTGGCGTCTCCACGCGGCCATGCGCTGATCGTAGCGGCAGAGGCTGTGAGCGCACAGGAGCCTATCGCCACAAGAGCCAGCATGATGGCTGTCAGTCGACCGAAAAACCTCTTCTTCTTGTTCTCGGTTTTTGTCTTCATAGGTTCCTCCTTTCCTTCGGATTTGACTTGCGTCATGCCCATATTGTAGCAGAATTGGCTACAGGGTGCAATGCACGAAAGTTGGAAGAAACGGAAGCGTTTTCCAAGGAGCAAAAGCACAATGTCTGCAAAAAACTGGCCTTTTTCAAGAATGGAAAGCATACCCATGGCAAACGTGGCAAGAATCGGAAATAAAATTTGTTCACGAATATGGGGATTTGCGGCTTTTTTTCGAAATTTTCTGAAATATATTTCAACTTTTTTTCAAAAACCCCTTGCATTTTGTAAAACGATGTGCTATAATATCAACGTTCTGATCACGGCCCGTTGGTCAAGAGGCTAAGACATCGCCCTCTCACGGCGAAAACATGGGTTCGATTCCCGTACGGGTCACCAAACAAAAAGAGACGCACAATGTGTGTCTCTTTTTGTTT
>JAFTQX010000019.1 GCA_017462545.1 Clostridia bacterium | reverse complement strand
GCGGGAGCTGTCAGCGTAGCTGACTGAGGGATTGTTCCGGGGGTAATGAAACGAGGAAAAAACAGGGGATGGAAAGAGCAACAATCCCTCCGTCACGCCACCTGATGGTGTCGTGCCACCTCCCTTTACACAAGGGAGGCGTTGACAAATTCCACATTTGTGGCGGTGGGGCAAGTCATGCGCGTGACGGACTTTTATGAGCCTATAGGCTCTGCTGGGAATAGGCCCCAAGGGGGCTAGTGCAAGCCACCGGCGCGGCCGGTGGTCATGACTTTGTTCGCGTAAACGAGCATCGCCCGAAAGAAAGGAAAAAGGGGGTGTTTTTTACCTTTTGGCGTTTTGTATAAAAATTTTTGCAATTTTCGTGCGATTTCCATAAAAAAATTCAATTTACCTATTGAAAAATCACAAAAAATAGGTTAAAATAATATGCAGTATGACCAAAAGCATATGATAGATGCAGAGGAGATAACTATGCCTAACAGACTCTACCAGAGCGTTGTTCACCAAATGAAGGATGCCATCGATCGCCCGTTTGGTGTCATCGATGAGAACGGCATCATTGCCGCATGCAGCGATCCGCAGCGGATCGGCGAGCCCTGCGGCTCTATCCGAGATGAGATCATCTATACCGATGGGCAGGCCGTGTTCGGCGGCTATACCTATCATCAGATCACGGTGGCAGGCCGCAGCGATTGCGTGGCCTTTGTTTCGGGAGATGATACGTTTGCACAGCGGATGGCGGCCGTGCTTGCCATTTCCTTTGCGAACATCCGCAACCTGTATGATGAGAAATATGACCGTTCTTCCTTTATCAAGAACATCATTCTGGACAACATTCTGCCAAGCGACATTTTTGTTAAGAGCAAGGAGCTGCGCTTCTCGGGCGAGGAGCAGCGGATCGTATTCTTAATGAAGTTCTTCGGCCACACCGATGTGCTGCCCTTTGAGATGGTGCAGGGGCTGTTCCCCGACCGCTCGCATGATTATGTCATCAACGTGGGCGAGCAGGACATTGTGGTGGTCAAGGAGGTCAATGAGGACTGCGAGATCTCGGAAATGGAGGCACTGGCCGCCGGCATTGCCGAAACGTTGAACACCGAGTTCTATGCCAAGGTCGCCATCGGTATTTCCACTGTGGTCGATAACCTCAAGGATCTGGCGCGTGCTTATAAGGAGGCGCGTGTGGCCATTGAGGTCGGCAAGGTCTTTGATACCGAAAAGACCATCGTCAGCTATGAGAATCTGGGTATCGGGCGTTTGGTCTACCAGCTTCCCAACACCCTGTGCGACATCTTTTTGCAGGAGGTGTTCAAGAAGGGCTCTATCGAATCGCTTGATCGCGAGACGCTGATGACCGTGCAGGCCTTCTTTGAAAACAACCTCAATGTTTCCGAGACCTCGCGCAAGCTGTTTGTGCACCGTAATACCCTGGTCTATCGGTTGGAGAAGATCCGCAAGCTGACCGGGCTTGATCTGCGTGAGTTTGATCACGCCATCACCTTCAAGGTTGCCTTGATGGTCAAGAAGTACCTGACAAGCAAGCCGGTAAAATTCTGATACATAGCCCTTGTGGCTGCCAAAGCACCCCGGCGCGGTGAAAACCGGCGCCGGGGGTGTATTGTCGTTTAGCGCGAAAACGCGCGGCAGGGCAGCCCGCCACCATAGGAGGATGTATGAACGAGAAAATCAAGCGAGTTTCGGTTGGCCGCGCGGTGCTGTGTGTGCTGCTGTGCGTCATCTTCGCCTCGCTGACGACCTATCAGTTCTGTTACTATTCGATCTTTTCCGCCCATAAAAAGGAGCTTGGGGAAACCACCACCGCCATGAAGGAGGAATATGATCTTCTCATTTCCTCGCGGGATGCGCAGATCTCCGAGCTTTCCTCCCGCCTTGCCGCCGCCGAGACAGAGCTTGCCTCGCTGACAACACAGGTCGAGACGCTTACCAATCGGCTGATCACCATCACCGGCTCGGCAGAGGGCACGGCAGAGGACTGCCTGCGTCTCTTGCTGACCAAGGCGCTTACGCGGCAGAATGCCGAGGCGGGTGCCTCGCGCCCTGCGTATGTGCAGGAGGAGGTGGATGCTTATATGGCCCGCTATGCAAACAGCTTTGTCTCCACGGCGGAGCGGCTGCTGTTTGTTGACTTCCTTTACCGCACCAACTATGCGGGAGAGGCACCGTCCGCTGCCGCCGCCGAGGAGGAGATGCTGGAGGGCTACATCCGCGCGGCAGGTGACGTTTACGCCACCTACTATACCCCCGAGGAATACCTCGCGTTTACCGATCAGATGAACGCCAACATCCGCTGCGGCATTGGCGTTGTGAGCATGGCCGCCCCGGAGGGGGATGCCATTCTCGTGCTCCATGTGCATTCCACCTCTCCCGCAATGGAGGCAGGGCTGCGGGCAGGCGACCGCATCACCGTGGTGGATGGTGTGCGCGTGGCCGATGTGGGCTATGACGATGCCGTTGCCCGAGTGGCCGGCGAGCCGAATACCGCCATCACGCTGACTGTGAAGCGCGGTGATGAGGTGCTTACGCTGGTTGCGACCCGCCGTGCCGTCACCGCCGACGTGCTGATCACCCGTACCTATGAGGGGAACGGCAAAAAGATCGGCTATATCCGTCTCCTCACCTTTAACAACCGCACCGCCGAGCAGCTGCGCGGCGCGCTGAAAAAGCTGCAGGCCGCGGGGATCGACGCGCTGATCTTTGACGTGCGCGACAACACCGGCGGCTCGCTGACCGCCATTCTTGACACCTTGGATATCCTGCTGCCGGCAGGCAAGCTGCTCATCAGCTATGAATTCGGCAACGAGCATAACGCGCGCGAGCCGCGTTACAGCGAGACAGATGAGGCCGTCGAGCTTCCCCTCGTGGTGCTGCAAAACCGCCGCACCGCCTCGGCCGCCGAGCTTTTCTGCGCTGCGCTGCGCGACCACGAATATGCCACGCTGATCGGCGAGACCAGCTTTGGCAAGGGCACGATGCAGACCGGCTATGAGCTGGAAAACGGCGCGTATATGACGATCACCGTGGCCGGCTATCTGCCCCCCTCGGGCAAGAGCTATCATGGCTTTGGCGTGCACCCGGATATCGAGGCGCCGCTTGACCCCGCCTATGTCGATCAGTCCATTTATACCCTGCCGCTGGATGTAGATGCCGCGATGGAGGCGGCACTCATGATGCTGGCACCGAAATAAAAATATTTTTCATAACATATAAGGGAGAAACAAATCATGGCAGAGATCAAGAATTATACCCCCGCAGAGTATGCAGAGCTGCAGAAGGAGCTTGAGCTGTATAAGGTAAAGCGCGAGGAGAACAAAAAGGATATCTCCACCGCCCGCAGCTACGGCGACCTTTCCGAGAACAGCGAGTATGATGAGGCAAAGCAGGAGCAGGGCAAGATCGCCGCTCGCATTGCCGAGCTGGAGCACATGATCGCCAACGCGCACGTCATGGACGAGAGCGAGCTGGATGAGGATGTCATCAACGTCGGCTCTGTGGTAGAGGTACGCCGCCTGGAGACGGGCAAGATCGTTACGTACACGCTGGTCGGCTCCTTTGGTGCCGATCCTGTCAATGGCAAAATTTCGGATGAGTCGCCGATCGGCGCGGCATTGAAGGGTGCCCGCGTGGGGGAGAAGGTAGAGTTTACCGCTCCCAACGGCAACGTGTTCCATCTGGAAGTGCTGAGCATTACCCGCTAAGAAAGGGGCATTACCATGCAAGACAACAGAGAAAATCAGCAACAGCAGCCCGTCAATGCCACCAACGAGCTTGCCGTTCGCCGCGAAAAGCTGGCAAATCTGGTGGCCGCCGGGCAGAACCCGTATGAGATCACCAAGTATGATGTCACCGCTGACAGCGAAGGCCTGAAGGCGAATTATGTAGACGTAGAGGATCCCTCTGCCGGTGCGCGTGTGCGCCTGGCCGGCAGAATGGTCTCCCGCCGCGTCATGGGTAAGGCCTCCTTTGCGCATCTGCTTGACAGCACCGGCAAAATGCAGCTCTACGTTCGCCGTGACGATGTAGGCGAGGATGTCTACGCCGGCTTTAAGAAGTGGGATGTGGGTGATATCATCGGTGTTGAGGGCTTTGTCTTCCGCACCCAGACCGGTGAGATCTCGCTGCACGCCTGCAGCATCACGCTGCTTTCCAAGTCGCTTCTGCCCCTGCCCGAAAAGTTCCACGGTCTGACCGATACCGACCTGCGCTACCGTCAGCGGTATGTCGATCTGATCGTGAACCCCGAGGTCAAGGAGACCTTTGTGCGCCGCTCGCAGATCATGCGTGAGATCCGCGCGTACCTCGATGAAAAGGGCTTTTTGGAGGTAGACACCCCCATTCTCACCCCGTGTGAGATCGGCGCGGCCGCCCGTCCGTTCATCACCCACCACAACACGCTGGATATGGATATGTACCTGCGTATCGAGACCGAGCTGTACCTCAAGCGTCTGATCGTGGGCGGACTTGACCGCGTGTACGAGGTTGGCCGTATCTTCCGTAATGAGGGTATGGATACCAAGCACAATCCGGAGTTTACCACCGTGGAGCTGTATCAGGCCTATACCGATTTCGAAGGCATGATGGATCTGGTTGAGGAGCTTTACAAGCGCCTATGTGACCGCATCTGCGGCACGCGTCAGATCACCTATCAGGGCAAGGAGATCAATATGGACTGCTGGCAGCGCCTGACCATGGTGGAGGCTGTCAAGAAGTATGCCGGGGTGGATTATTACGATTGGCAGAGCGATGAGGATGCCCGCGCCGCGGCAAAGGAAAAGCACGTGGCCGTCCCGGCGGATGCCACCAAGGGCGCGGTGCTTGTGGAGTTCTTTGACGCGTATGTTGAGGAGAACCTCATTCAGCCTACCTTTATTTATGACTACCCGGTAGAGAACAGCCCGCTTGCCAAGCGTAAGCCGAGCGACCCCGCCTTTACCGAGCGCTTTGAGTACTTCATCAACGCTACCGAGTTCGGCAACGCCTTCTCGGAGCTCAACGACCCCATCGACCAGCGTGAGCGCTTTGAGCGTCAGGTTGCCGCCAAGCTGGCAGCCGAGCCGGAGTGCCATGCCGAGGTGGACTATGACTTCATCAACGCCCTCGAATACGGCATGCCGCCCACAGGCGGTCTCGGCTTTGGTGTTGACCGTCTCGTGATGCTGCTGACCGATAGCGCGTCCATCCGCGACGTGCTGCTCTTCCCGACCATGAAGCCGGAGAATTAAAGAATAAAAACAGAGCCGATGCTGCGCATCGGCTCTGTTTTATCTTATTCCCCATCAAACAGAAAGACCTGTGAAAGCAGCGGCTGTGCGCCGGTAACGGGGTCGCGCTCCATCACCATCACGTCCTTCATATAGTCGTTCCAACGGGCGACCACCGGACTTTCGTCCTGCACGCGGCCTGCCTCGCGCACGCTCTCACACTCATAGTAGCCAAAGAGGTCGTCGCCCTCGCACCAAATGGTGTAATTGCGGATGCCCGCCTCACGCAAAACGGCCTTCATCTCCGGCCAGATCTCGTCGTGGCGGCGAATGTATTCTTCCTTTTTACCGGGCAGCAGCCTTGCCCGCCAAGCATAGCGTTCCATTGTCTTTTCTCCTCTGTGGTGTTAATGTCTGCATCTCCTCACGAGATCCTGCCACCTTACGGTGGCACCCCTGCGGGGTTCGACTACGTCCGCCCGCTGTCATTCTGAGCGCAGCGAAGCGGAGTCGAACTTTCGCGCTATGCGCGAAAGCACGAGGCGCAGCCAAAGTGGAATCTCGGGCGGACTTCGCTCAGGATGACGGCGTGAGGAAACGCCGCATAGTTTTGTTTCTACGGTGCCGTAAACGACAACAGCGCGGTCAAAAGATCGGCATAGCGGGCACGCATTTCCTCCTGCCCCTCGCCGTTCCACGCCTGGTTCATCACGCCCGCACGGCGCACGCAGAGGATGGTATTCTCCGGCATATCCCGAAACGTGCCAAAGTACTGCCCAAAGGCGGTGTCCTTCAGCATGATGCCATAGCCCTCTAAATTCGTTCCCTCGGGGATGAGACTTGCATCAATATAGTGAGAAAGCTCGTCAACCAGATCATTCTCCCGCATGTACCAGTAAATCGTGGGATCCAACAGGCAAAGCGACATTTCGCCGGTCATGATATCGGCATCCAGCAGATCGCGGTTGTCCTTCAGCAGCTTGTCGCTGACAAAGATCTTCTCCTCATCCGGCTTGCTCGCGTTTTCTGCGCGAAGTGCCTCCAGCTGCTCATGGCTCAAGAGGAACAGCGGCGTGTAGGCCACGTTCTTTTTGCCGTCACCATCGTAATCGTCGATCATGCCGGCAAAGGCCTCATGCATGCCGCTGATGGTGGTGCTGCCGTCGCATTCAAACCACGGGCCGGCGTACAGAATGTCCACATCGTAGCTGTTGCGCGTGGCGCATTGGCGCAGGCAAATGACCGCCACCACCAGCACAAAGACCGCCGCGATGATGGCGAGCTTGTAGTGATACCAGAGGTGCTTGCAAAGGCCGAGGAAGCCCGGCTCTCGCGCGATCACCAGCTCGCTGCCGTCTCCCTCCTTGATCTCGGGGGAGAAGTGCGCAAGCCGCTTGGCCGCAATGCTCTCTTCTATTTCCTCGCCGCTCTGCGGCTTTTTTTCGTTTTCTTCGTTCATGCCGAAACTCCTTTTCGGTGTTTTTTTCAGTATATCACGAGACGGCCGATTTATCAATACATTTTGGTGAAAATTTTGTGTACAAATTGGTGTTTCGCAGGGAATAGCAAAATGGCCGAGCATAGCCTCCCTCTTCAGAGGGAGGCGAGGAAAGCAGAGCCCTCCCGGAGGGAGGCTTGCCCCGTTGTCATCCTGAGGGAGCGAGAGCACCGCCACCCTCCACCTGTCATCCTGAGGGAGCGGAGCGACTGAAGGATCTTAAAAGATTCTTCGCTTACGCTCAGGATGATAGTAGAAGCGGCACATTTGCAACATCCGTTAAAAAATTTGGATTTTTGGAATTTCTCTTGCAATGAACTCGTCTTTGTGCTATGATGTATTTGTAAGACTATCCCTATGCATAAAAACACGAAAAAACACGAAAAAAGGAGAACGGTTATGAAAAAACGCATTCTCAGCTTGTTGTTGCTTGTTTGCATGCTCATCCCCATGGTTCCCACCATGGTATTGCCCGCCGTGGCTGCAGACACAACAACCACCACAACCCCCGAGGAGGAGAAGCAGGTGACCATCAGCTTCCGCTCGGGCAGCGGCAAGGGCCCTGGTATTTTAGGCGACCTGATTGCCCAGTATACCTTTGACGCGGGCTTTATCTATTTCGGCACCCCGAGCGATGCCGAGTGCTACGTCAAGAACGTGAACCCCAAGGAGATCCTTGGCTGGTACACGACCGACGTCAACGGCAACATGATCGATGCCCGTGCCTACAACGGCACCTACATCACCGAGGATCTGACCTTCTACCCGGTCACCAAGTCCTCGAAGTTCTCGCTCTATAGCGACTATTCCAACATTCCGATCACCACGGCAGACGGTACCACCATTATCGGCACCCGTGGCGGCTGGAACGGCGGCTTGTGGACCTCCACCGGCTTCCACGGCTTTACCACGGCCTCCAAGCCCTCCTCCGGCGGTCTTGCTATCTGGAATGGCGGCTCTGCCTGGACCTACGGCGGTATGTACTATACCAAGGCATCCACCGGCTATGCATGGGTGCTTTCCGGTAACGCAAACCGCGTTGTTGCAGCACAGTACACCGCGCCGGCCTCCGGTAAGGTAAACGTGAATTTTGACACGGTCAAGATCTTCAACGGCTACGTTGATAACTCCCAGGTCGCAGAGGCACACGTCTTTATGGCTGTAGCCGTGAACGGCAAGATCGTATGGCCGACGGCCGCCGCCGGCACCGATATCGTGACCACCGGCTTTGAGGCTGCCGGCTGGTACAAGGTCGAGGCAGGCAACGAGGCTGCCGAGAAAGCGACCTATACGGTCTCCATCCCGGATGGCGTACTGTCCAACATGGCGATCAACGGCGGCGATACCATTCAGTTCGTGATTGGCAGAGGCAACAAGAAGATCGTTGACCTTGCCCCCGCCGTCACCTACACCGAGGTTGGCGAGATGTGGGAGGACATCACCACCAAGCTGCCCGTACAGAGCAGCAGCCTGAACGATACCTCTAATCAGCCGACGGTGGTTGACGGCGCGGCCGTTTTCAGCGGCGGCTGGGTGCCCGTATATTATGCCGGCGGCTATGCTGCCGGTGCCGGCAAGCTGATGACCACGACGAAGCAAGATGGCACTGCCAACCGGTACTATACCACGGGCGGCAGCTTTGCGGGCGGCAACCTGTACATGGGTAGCGAAGTTGGCGGCTGGCTGAAGAGCGGTTACGGCGCGCTGCTTGCTGTAGGTACTTCTAATGCGGTAGGTTGGCGCTATACAGCAGAGAATGGCGGCTACGTAGACGTTTCCTTTGAGATGCTCAACAAGGTGACCACCGAGATGCCCAACTCCGGCGGTATTCAGGCGGCCATCTACATCGACGGCGTGCAGGTGTGGCCGGAGAGCGGCTATTTCCAGGCCCCCGACATGGATACCAACTATGCCGAGGCAGCCAATGCTACCATCCCGACTAATCTGCTCGTGCAGAAGGGTGGCACCATTGAATTTATTGTCAAGAATCTTGACACCAGCAAGAGCATTTATGCCGGTAACGGTATCTGCGTGTATGCCAACGTTACCTATAACCAGATCGTAGAGCATACCTCCAACTTCTTTGAGGCAGGCAACAAGCCGGTCGTTACCCCGCCGGAGACCATCTCTGCGGCTACCTTTAAGGATACGGTCACCTATCCCGGTGCTTGGGATCTGGTTACCTATTATAATAGCACCAACGCCAACCTGCCCACCACCATTGCCGGGCAGAACCCCACCGTGGCGCTGGCCTCCTACTATAACAGCAGCAAGAGCCTGGCATACCTCTGCCGCAATGACGGTATCAGCAGCAAGCCCCGTTTCATGTGGAACGAGAATACCAACTGGGGCGTTTTGAACCGCTATGCCGTTTCGGCACCTACAAAATATGCAGCCGGTTTCCGCTATACGGCAGAATACACCGGTATGATCGATATTGAGCTGCTCCAGCTCATGAACTATACCTCTGGCGGTCAGTCTAACCCGGCCATCGTTAATTTTGCCATCTTCCACAACGGCAAGATGATCTGGCCGGCCGACGGCGCATGGGAAAAGCCCTTTGGCGCAGACTATACCGCGCTGACGGTGAGCGAGGAAAATCCCGACGGCCTGACCTACTCGGCCAAGGCCAAGACCAACGTGGCCTCGCTTTACAACGACAGCATGCCGAGCAACCTGTTCGTGGCTGCCGGCGATAAGATCGAGTTCCTGTTCAACACCTCCGGCGACGTTTGGAAGGGCTGCGGCAACCACGTAGACGCCACCATCTCCTACAGCCGCGTGCTGTCGGCAGATGCCTCTGCCTCCGCTTCGCTCGGCTCTGACCTGGCTGCGAACGTCAGCGTCAAGACCACGGGCAACATGTACGTACAGCAGGGCTCTATGCCTTATGTGGAGGCTGCTTCTCTGAAGCTGGCGCTCTCCACCACCGCGACCAACGCGACGGTTGGCACGCCCGTATTCGGTGCCAAGACGCTGGATGCAACTATTTCCGGCTTTGCCGCCAAGCAGATGACCGAGGAGATCAAGTACACGGTCACCGGTACGGTACAAATGCCGGACGGCACCGCGCGCGAGAATGTTGTGCTGAAGACCGGCACGACCTCGCTTGCCGACTACTTTAAGGCACTGATCGGCGTGACCACGGACCAGAAGATCAAGGATCTGGCACTTGCCACCCTTGCCTACGGTGCTGAGGCACAGACCTACTTTAACTACAAGACTGACGCGCTTGCCAACGCCGGCGTGACCGACGAGATCTCCTTTGAGCCCCCCGCCGCTACCGACGCCTACACGCAGACGAAGGTAGACGGACAGAGCTACTTCTTCAGCGGCGTGAGCCTGGTGCTCAACGATACCGTTCAGCTTAAGCTGCATATTGATGCAGTTGGCGAGCCTCTCTCCAATTACAGCGAGCTGTATCTGGTTACGGATGGCTCCAGCAAGCAGATCGCGCTTTCTACCCGTATGGAAGACACGACCGGCACCTACCTTGCCGCTTATGTCTCCATCCCCTACAGCCGCTTTGGTGATACCTACACCTTCCGCGTTTGTGACGCAGACGGCAACCCCGTAACTGGTGACATCACCTACAGCGTTGCCTCCTACTTCGTTCGCACCGCGTCCGAGACCGCACAGGCCGGCATCGTTGCCGCTCTGCAGACCTTGGGCATCGCTGTTGACAACTATGTTGGCGAAAACAAGGGCGGCGAGGAGGCCGAGATCGTTGCCCGCTTCCTCTTTATCTCGGATACCCACATCGGTGAGGAGGGCGGTGTCAACGCCTCCGGCAAGCTGGCTGACGTTCTGCAAACGGCCAACACCTATTACGGCGTACCGGTTGACGGCATTACCATTGCCGGTGACCTGACCAACGAGGGCTATGCAAGCCAGTACAAGACCTTCCTGAAGATCATGAACCAGTACGTCGATCCGGAGAAGACCGATGTTGGCGTGGTGGTTGGTAACCACGAGCACTACATCTACGGCTGGCAGGATGAAAACATCAACTCGGATGCAACGGTCAAGGACGTGTTTACCATGTTCCAGGATATGCTCAGCGTTGGTGCCGCATACGGTGACGGCGTGGGCGACGTGAACAAGATTCCCTTCAACATGACCGAGAAGCTTGATAACGTAGACAGCCACATCGTGATCAATGGTGTCCACATCATCGGTATTTCCGAGCGTACGGATGGAGATTCTCCTGCATACAACAAGGATATGTCGGCCTATGGCTACGAGAAGGGCGAGGAATTCCTGCTCCGTGAGGTGAAGGCGGCCTATGACGCAAACGTAGCTGCCGGCAACCCGAACGCGCCCATTCTCGTGTACTCGCACGTTGGCTACTTCAGCGAAAGCGGGAACAATCCCTTCGGCCTGTCTGCTGAGGGCAAGGCGGAGATGGCCAAGTACCCGCAGGTGGTTTGGTTCTCCGGCCACTCGCACAACAAGCAGAACTCGCCTACCCGTATCTCGCAGAAGGACTTTACCAACGTCGATCTGGGTACGGCAGGCTCGAAGGTCTTCTACACGCACACGACCGGTAGCTGGTCGGTTGGCGGTAAGCTTTCTGACGGCTACGAGGTTTCGCAGGGCGTATTTATGACGATCGACTCGAACAACGTCATTCGTATGCAGCGCTATGACTTCTTCCATGATTCCGAGATCGGCCAGGAGTGGGTGATCGACAGCAACGCCGTTTGCCAGTCGACCGAGAACTTCACCTACACCACCGCTCGTCAAAACGATGCGCTGGCTCCCGTCTTTGCCGCAACCGATAAGCTGACGGTCAGCGCGACCGCAACCACCGCAACCGTGACCGCCCCGATCGCCCACGTTTACGATAGCGTTTCGGACGACGTGGTTTCGGCCTACTACATCGTGGTCGTAGACGAGGCCGGTAACATTGTGTACTTCAAGAAGGAGAACTCTTGGTACTGGCTGGGCGAGGCCGAGCCGGAGACCAACAATCTCCCCGTCACCGGTCTGACGGCAGGCACGACCTACACCGCCATGGTGGTGGCAGAGAGCATCTACGGTAAGAGCTCTGCCGCGCTGGAAATTGAATTTACAACCCCCGCAGAATAAAAAAGGAGGCGATAGAACCATGAAGAAATATGAAGCACCGCTTTGCGAGCTGCTTGTTCTTTCCTCGGATGTGCTGATGGCCTCCGATGAAAACGAGCTTGCTATCGACAAGCTCTCCAGCATTTTTGATTTCTAATCCAGCAAGAGAAAAGCCGCGCCCGTGGGCGCGGCTTTTTTTCGTTGTAGGGATCGGCGTCTTTGACGGTCCGCAGAGGGAAGGGGAGCAGGCAACGAACGCCCGTGGCATTGCCACGGGCGTTCGGTTTATTCGTAATCCACCACGTTGCACCAGGAGAGCAAAAATTCTCGCTCGTGCTCGTTGCCCTTGACCGACTGTGAGGCCGCGACAATGGGCATCCACTTTTGCACATACTGGCGGGCGGTGTCGCTCTTTTTGCAGTAAATGTCCAGATACTGCTTGCCGATCTCCTCTTGCCCCCCAAGGCAGAAGAGCAGATAGGTGCGTGCGGCATCAGCTGCGCCGTTGCCCTGCGTGGCGTGCGCCCAGTCTACGATAAAGGGCGTGCCGTCCTCGCGGATGATGATGTTGGTGGGGTTGAAATCACCATGGCAGAGCTTGCTGTGCCGCTTCATCCCCTCCAGCCGCGCGTGCAGCTCGTAGCGGGTGGTGGCGTCAAGCGATGTCTGCGAGATCTTATCCCGCATCTTGTCGCGCAGCTTGGAGAGGCGCGGGCTGGTCTTTTTCAGCACGGAGAGCTGCAGGTCAACAAACAGGGAAAGGTATTCCTCCCGTCGCTCCGGGTGCTCCTCCATCAGGGCGGCAAGCGTCTTGCCGGGAATATAATCGGATACGATCGCCCACTTGCCCTCGATCATCATGACCTCGCGGATGCGGGGAATGTTCAGCCCCGTTTCCTCAATGCGTGCCTGGTTGGTTGCCTCGTTGAGAATGTCGGCCTTGGAATAGCCCTCGTCAAATACCTTGATGCAGTTATCGCCGTCACGGTAGACGGTCTTGCCGCGGCTGCGGGCGATGACGGTTTCCAGCTTCATAATGGCACCCTCCTTTATTCTGCCGCTCCCGGCATTGCCTTCTCCTCGAAGGTCTTGCCGTAGTAGGCGTTCAGATACATTTGCTTGATCTCGCTCATCAGCGGGTAGCGCGGGTTCGCGCCCGTGCACTGATCGTCAAAGGCCTGCTCTACCATCTCATCAAGCGTGGCGAGGAAGGTCTCCTCGTCCGGCACGTAGTCGCGGATGGTGGGCTTGATGCCGACCGTTTTCTTCAATGCATCCAGCGCGCGGATGAGGTTTTCCAGCTTTTCCTCGTCCGTCCGACCGCCTAAGCAAAGCGCGTCAGCCACCTCGGCATAGCGGGCAAGCGTGTGCGGGTGACCGTACTGCGAGAAGGTGCCCATCTTGGCAGGCGCCTCGGCTGCGTTAAAGCGCAGCACCTCGTCGATCATCAGCGCGTTGGCCACGCCGTGCGGCAGATGATGGAAGGCCCCCAGCTTGTGCGCCATCGAGTGGCAGACCCCGAGGAAGGCGTTGGCAAAGGCCATGCCCGCCATGGTGGCGGCGTTGGCCATCTTTTCGCGTGCCTCCACGTCGCTCCCCCCGTTTTCGTAGGCGCGGGGCAGGTACTTGAAGACGGTTTGCAGCGAGCGGATGGCAAGGCCGTCGGTATAGTCGGTGGCCAGCATCGAGGCGTATGCCTCCAGCGCGTGGGTCGCCGCGTCAATGCCGGAGGCGGCTGTCAGCCCGCGGGGCGCGGTCATGTGGAAATCGGTATCAATGATGGCCATGTTCGGCAGCAGCTCATAGTCGGCGAGGGGGTATTTCACGCCGCTCGTTTCATCGGTGATGACGGCAAAGGGCGTGACCTCCGAGCCGGTGCCCGCCGAGGTGGGAATGGCCACAAAGTAGGCCTTTTCACCCATCTTGGGGAAGGTGTACACGCGCTTGCGGATGTCCATAAAGCGCATGGCCATGTCCATAAAGTCGACGGTCGGATGCTCGTACAGCACCCACATGATCTTGGCTGCGTCCATCGCCGAGCCGCCGCCCAGCGCGATGATGACATCCGGGGCGAAGGCGCGCATGGCCTCGGCACCTGCCTTGGCGCAGGCAAGGGTGGGGTCAGGCTCGACCTCAAAGAAGGTGGTGTGGGAAATTCCCATTTCGTTCAGCTTGTCGCTGATCGGCTTGGTGTGGCCGTTTTGGAAGAGAAAGCTGTCGGTCACGATAAAGGCCTTCTTTTTGCCCATCTGCTTGCCAAGCTCGTCAAGCGCGACATTCAGGCAGCCCTTCTTGATATAGATCTTTTCCGGCGCACGGAACCAAAGCATATTCTCTCTCCTTTCAGCCACGGTTTTGATATTTAAGAGGTGCTTGACCCCCACGTTTTCGGAAACGCTGTTGCCGCCCCAAGAGCCGCAGCCGAGGGTCAGCGATGGGGCAAGCGCAAAGTTGTAGATATCGCCGATGCCACCCTGTGCCGAGGGCATATTGACCACAATGCGGCAGGTCTTCATCTTGGCGGCATAGGCGGCAAGCACGTCTCGTGCCGTGACCTCGTTGAGGTGGATGGAGGCGGTATGGCCGTAGCCGCCGTCCTCGATCAGCCGCTCGGCCTTGGAGAAGGCATCCTCCAGGTCGCGCGCGCGGTACATGGCCAGCACGGGCGAGAGCTTTTCATGCGCAACCTCCTCAGAAAGCTCAACGCTCTCCACCTCGCCGATCAGGATCTTGGTGCCCTCCGGCACGCTGACCCCGGCAAGCGCGGCAATGGTCACGGGGCGCTGCCCGACGATGCGGGCGTTGAGCGCGCCGTTGATGATGATGGTCCTTCTGACCTTTTCCAGCTCGTCTTCTTTTAAGAAATAGCAGCCGCGCGCGGCAAACTCGGCGCGCACCTTGTCATAAATGCGATCCAGCACGATGACCGACTGCTCCGAGGCGCAGATCATGCCGTTATCAAAGGTTTTGGAATGAATGATCGAGTTGACGGCGTGCAGGATGTCGGCACTCTCGTCGATCACGGCGGGCACATTGCCCGCGCCTACGCCCAGGGCCGGCTTGCCCGAGGAATAGGCCGCCTTTACCATGCCGGGGCCGCCGGTCGCGAGGATGATGTCAGCCTCCTTCATGACCATGTTGGTCATCTCCAGGCTGGGCACATCGATCCAGCGGATGATGCCCTCCGGCGCGCCGGCCGCCACAGCAGCCTCCAGCACGATGCGGGCGGCGGCAATGGTGGATTTCTTGGCACGCGGGTGGGGTGAGATGATGATGCCGTTGCGCGTCTTTAACGCCAGCAGCGTTTTGAAGATGGCGGTGGAGGTCGGGTTGGTGGTGGGAATGACCGCCGCGATCACGCCGATCGGCTCTGCGATTTTCTGAATGCCGGCCGCGCGGTCCTCCTCAATGACACCGCAGGTCTTTGTATCGCGGTATTTGTTGTAGATAAATTCGGAGGCATAGTGGTTTTTGATGACCTTATCCTCCACAATGCCCATACCGGTCTCCTCAACAGCCAATTTCGCAAGCGAAATGCGCTGTTGGTTGGCCGCTTGGGCAGCAGCCAAGAAAATGCGGTCAACCTGCTCCTGCGTGTAGGTGGCAAATTGCTTTTGCGCCTTGCGGGCGACGGCAATGGCCGCGGCAAGGCTCTCCGTCCCGTCTACCGGGGGGTATACTTTTTCTTCCATGATCTCTATCTCCTATCATGTGGCAGTAGGATACGTATGCGGGATTCTCCGGCATTGATCGTTAATATTTTAACACACTCTTATTATAGCACGTTATATCAGAAAATGCAACATCAATTTTTTTGATAGCGGGTAGAGGACGGACTGATAGCAAACCGGATTCTTTTTTGGAAGGCGGCAAGGGAATATGAAAAAAAGATATCTTTTTCCTAAAAAACGATATTTACTTCTCGCGCAAAAAACAGTATCATAGTAAAAAAAGCAAAAGGAGATCGGATATGAAGATTCCGCATCCGTTTATCCCCGTGCGCGCCACAAGCGAAAACGGGGCACATACGATCGCGGTCGTTGACCGTACCTATACCATCGGCGTCGATGGGATGATCACCTCCATTCGCTCGCAGGGGGTAGAGCTGCTTGCCGGGCCCATGCGCGTGGTGGCGGTGGAGGACGGCGAGCCGTCCAATTGGGATACCGACTATGCGACAAACGAAAGCGAGAGCTTTGTGCAGACGCGCTCGGATGAGCAGATCATCATTTGCGGTGCCAAGCAATCCGATCGCTTTATCGTGGATACCTGCTATACCATTGATTATGATGGCTGCATGGAGATTGATTGCAAGGTCATGCCGCGCGGGCAGACGGTGGCACAGGTCTTCGGCATTGCCGAAACAAAGCCTACCTTATTTAAATTAGATCAGCTGTGGATCGAGCTGCCCCTGCGCGCCGAGGCCATGCCCTATTACCATATGTACCCCAACAGCGCGATCTATCTTGCCGATGGCAGCACGCTGCCCATGCACGATATGACCACCAGCGGCCGTCTGCCGGAGCAGGATTTTTCGCTCCCCCACAAGGCACTTTTTTGGCTTGGCAACGAGCAGCGGGGCCTTGGCTTCTTCTCGGAGGAGGATTTCTACTGGCAGCCGGAGAAGGCAAGCCGCGCCATCGAGCTGGTACGAGAGGGAGAGCAGCTGATCCTGCGTTTGCGCCTGCTTGATTCGCACCCCGCCGAATGGGATGGCGATCCGGCACGCGGCATGCTGACCTACCGCCCCATCGATTTCCACTTCGGCTTCCACGCAACCCCCGTCAAGCCTTTTCCCAAAAACCCCTATATCAGCAACACCTTCCACCTCGATTGCGGCATCAAGATCAAGGGTAACTATATTGATTTCCTTTCTGCCGAAAATCGCTTTGATAAGCTCAAGGAGATGGGCGTGACCACGCTGATCCTGCATGAGAAGTGGAACAAATCGCAGAACTGGTTTGACCTCTCCGAGTTTACGAAAAAGCAGGTCTGCTATATCGCAGACGAGTGCCATAAGCGCGGCATCAAGCTGCTGACCTATTTCGGATACGAGTTTTCCAGCATGTCGCCGGAGTGGAGCCGCTTAAAGGATCGCGTCCTTCTCAAAAACACCAATGGCAAGAGCGAGGGCGGCTGGTGGCGCGTCCCCTTCCAGCGTGATTATGTGGTTTGCTACGGCTCGGAATATGAGGATATCTTCATCCACGGTGTAGAAAAGATCATGGACGAGTGCCACACCGACGGTGTGTATCTCGATGGCACGCATCATTTGCGCTGCTGTACAAACCAAGCCCATGGCTGCGGTCGCGTAGACCGCGCGGGCAATGTGCATGGCCGCTACGCGATCCGCGCGGTGCGCTCGCTCTTCAAGCGGCTCTATGATGTGGTAGAATCCCGCGGCGGCATGATCAACGTGCACGGCTACGGCTTTATCAACTTCACCGCCATCCCCTACATTCATCAGAACTGGTACGGCGAGACGCTGCAGTTTGCCTTGATGAAGGGGCAAAAGGCCGACCTGAACCTCGACTACTTCCGCGCCGAGTACATCGGCCGCAACATCGGTGCTCCGGTTGAGTTCATCGCCTATGAGAACCGTCCGCTCTGGACCTTTGAGCAGGCGCTCTCCTGCTCCATCCTGCACGGCATTCTCCCGCGCCCGAACGATATCGGTCACCCGCTTGATCTGATGAGCTGCGTGTGGCGCATCTTTGATGCCTTCCCGATCGCGCAATCGGAATGGATGCCCTACTGGGAAAACAAGACAGAAAGCTCGCACGAAAAGGTCAAGGTCAGCTACTACCGCTATACCACCCTGTCAGGCAAGCAGCAGCTGCTCGCCTTTGCTGTCAACATTTCCGCCACGCCGGTAGAAAGCGTGACGATCTCCTTTGCGGAGGATGTGACGCGCGTGCGTGATATGGAGAAGGAGGCCGACCTCGGCTTCACCTTCTCGCTCGGTGCCTACGGCTATCGCATTTTGTTTGTAGAATAAAGCAAAACGCCCTTCCGCTTGGAAGGGCGTTTTACTTTGCCGTACAGGTGCTTTCATAAAATTTCAATAGGGACTTGACTTTTCAAAAAAGATATGGTATCATATGCTCGAAGAGGTATCTTCCCCAAAAATTACAAGAAAGGAATCTTTCATCATGCAAAAACGTGTACTTTCCCTTGTGCTCGTGCTGTGCATGCTTCTCACGCTGGTTCCGGCAATGGCTCTGCCGGTATTCGCCGAGGAGACGACCGCTACCGTTACGTTTATCGACGGCAACGGCACCACAGTATCGACGCAGACGGTAACCGGCGCAACGCTGGAGTTTACCGTTCCCGAGGTACCCTCCGACGCGTTCGGTTGGTACGTCATTACCCCCGCAGGTGCCATTTATGAGGCATCTACCATGATTGGTGAGGCCGCTGCCGATGTGACCTTCTATCTCTTGGAGAAGAAGTCCACCTTCAGCCCTACGACCAACTGGCCGCTTTACACCAGCAAGACCAGCCTAGACGGCTACCGTGGCGGCTGGACCGCAGGCTCGTACATCGACAATGCGTACGACCTGTTCGAAACCGTTAACACGTACGACATCCTTGAGAACAAGGGCCTCTGGACCTACGGCGGTATCTACCTGGGCGAGCGCCGCATGGTTACCCAGAAGAGGGGTATGCTTACCCTCTCCTACAACGTACCTGCCAACGGTGTCATCGACGTAGACTTTGAGGCTCTGCGCATTGACCGTAACACCGACGGCTGCGTATTCTCGGATACGTCTATGGCCATCGCCATCAACGGCGTCATCGTATGGCCCGCATCGGCTGCCGGCCAGAAGGTAAAGAACAACCCTGTCACCGGTACCAACTACACCTTCCTGTACAACAACCAGAACCAGAACACCGAGACCACCTTCGTGGGTGATATCGAGACCGACTGGGCATACTTCGCCCTGCTCGGCCAGGAGGTTCCGGAGAACTACACTGACCTCTCTGACATGACCGTAGAGGCACTGGGCTTTGATTACAAGAACTACATGGGCTTGAAAACCAATTGGGATAACAAGCTGGCAGCTGCCAAGACCGCTCTTGAAGAGGCAGAGGTAACCGGCGACGAGGCTGCTATTGCAACCGCCGAGGCTGCTGTTGCTGCTGCTGAGGAAGAGCTTGAAAAGTATCTCCAGGTAAGAGCGCTTTGCCGCCCGGTAACCGAGGTTGCCAAGACCGGCAGCTTGCTCTCCGCATATGAGGCATACTGCGCAGAGAACGGCTACCCGCACGACCTGGCTGTTAAGGCCGGCGACCGCGTGGACATCGTCTTCAACCGCGTTAACAACCCGCACATCACCGCGTTCCCGACCGTTACCTATAGCAAGGTGACCAGCGCCCCCATCGCGCAGGACACCGTTTACGCATACGACTTCGTCGGCTCTGAGCTGGTGGCTAACGGCACCAACTGGCCTGTTATCGGCGAGAAGACCACCTACTATCCGCTGCTCTCCGACTTTACCGACGGCTGGTCCTTCATCGGTTATGATGCCGGCGTTGTCAGCAAGCAAGGATTCCCTGGTACCTACATGTCCTACGGTAACTGGCCGGTAGGTATCCTGTGGCTGGATGACTGCGGTATTTCCCGTTGTAACATCGAGGGCAAGGCACCGAGCTTCCAGGATTACGGCGCAGGCTTTGCTTATGCCGTTCCCTATGCCGGCACCGTGAATATCGATGCCATCTTCGGTACGCCCATTGCCTCTGCTTCGAGAACCGTTTACTTCTCGATCTACAAGAGCAATGCAGACGGCATGACCCTGGTTTACCCGGCTGCCGGTGCTACCGGTGCCAACATTGCTGACGCCGCTACCGAGGGTGCCGGTGTCAAGTACAACGCTACCGGCACCAAGAACGAGGCCGTTACCGGCGTTGAGGTTGCTGTTGGCGACCAGCTCGTATTCGTATGGCGTGATAGCAATATTGTCAACGTGACCGGCTGGTCGAACGGCGACTTTGCAAACGCCTTCAACCTGAAGGTTACTTACACCGAGTATCTGCCCGGCTCTACCTTTGATCCGCTCAACGGCATGAACAAGCCCCAGCACGGCACCACCGCCGGCGATAAGGCTACCTTCACGGGCGGCTGGGATCTGGTCAGCCACGCAGGCCTGACCGAGTACACCGCAGGCGCGCAGATCAATACCGTTATTTCGAACATCACCGGCAATGACGGCTGGCTCTCCAACGGCTACGTTGGCGACATCTGGAAGAAGCCTGCTGGCGTGACCTTCGCTTATAAGGGTGTGGATCATGACGGCTGGCCGAATGGCTACGGCGTGATCCCGGCGCTGGATACTACCGGCGGCTGGCGTTACACCGCCGAGTTTGACGGCACGCTGAATCTTTCTCTCAACTCGCTGTTCTCCAAGCACAATGCAGGCACCTTTGGTTACGTAGCCGTCTTCCATAACGGCGAAATGATCTGGCCTATGGCTGAGGGCGAGGGTGAGAACTACTACGGCAGCTCCGATAAGTGGGCTGCGATCGGCACCTACAACACCAAGCTGGATGCTGCTGCCATCGCTGCTCTCGCAGTGAAGGACGGCTCCGCAAAGACCGGCTCGCTGACCGGCATTGCCGTTCAGGCAGGCGACGAGATCGAGATCCTCGTTCGTAACGACGAGAGCGCTACCGGCTTCTGGATCAGTAACAGGTGCGGCTTTATGGCTACCGCTACCGTGGCTTACACCGAGTGCGATCTGGATTCCGCTATCGTAGATCCCATGTTCACCACTCGTCTGGATGAGAACCTGCCTTCCGCTCCCGCTGCAGACCAGACCGAGAACTTTGTTTACGCTCCCGTATTCGGCGATCCTGCAAGGTCCTTCGTCAACTTCCCGAAGGAGCAGATCACCAAGGAAAACGCTGTCACCGATTACTTTGCAATCAACCGCAGCGAAGCTGCCACCAGTTGGAGCGACGGCTTCTGGGGCTACAACGACGGTGCGAACAGAGCAATGTACTGGGGCGAGAACACCGTCTTCCGTATGATCGGCAATGCTGACTGGGGTCCTACCGGCTCGCTCTCTTGTAACAACTGGGCAATCGGCGGCTACCGCTACACCGCTCCCTCCGCTGGTAAGATCGATATCGACGTTACCAAGCTCTGGACCATGGCTACCAATGCCAAGGTGACCGTAGGCGAGGGTGAGGATGCCGTTGAGGTTCCGCAGAAGAACGGCGCCATCACGGTTGCCATCTTCATTGACTGCCAGAAGGTATGGCCGGCAGGTGACGCTTGGTACGTACTGGTTGAGCAGGGCGTTGATTACGCTGCTGACGTTGCTGCCTCCATCGATGCTGCCCTGACCGACGTGATCGTTGGTGACGGCTCCACCATCGACTTCCTGGTAGGCAACCCGAACAACCTGGATGCTTGGGCATCCCGCGGTACGGAGTTCCAGGCTGCTGTTACCTACAAGGAGCAGTATCCCGTATTCGCTACCGGTGCTGTTTCGGTTGGTGATTCCTTCACCTTCGAGGCAAATGCTACCGCAGGCATTGCACAGAACATCAAGGCTGACGTGATCACCACCGCTGCCAAGGATGTTTGCAACAAGTTTGCCTACACCGTAACCGGTGAGATCGACGGCAAGACCGTAACCCTGGCTACCGGTGTTACCACCATGAAGGACGCGCTGATGGCTTATGTTACCACCGATACTGCCGACAAGGCAAGCAATGTTGCCATTGCCTCTCTGAACTACGCTGCTGCTGCACAGAAGTACTTCAACACTGAGATCGCTGCTGCCGACCTGGCAAATGCAGGTCTCTCTGAGACGCAGAAGACGGTCACCACCGCCGGTGAGTACACCGCTGCTGATCGTGTTGCAGAGGTAGAGAACGCAACCGCCAAGCTGATCGGCATCTCCCTCCTGCTGGAGGAGAAGATCGCACTCAAGCTGGTCTTTGATACCGACGTTGAGGGTGCTAAGGTTCAGATGGCTGACAATGCTGACTTCACCGGCGCAACCGAGGTTGCTTACACCGCTACCAAGGAAGGTGGCTACTATAAGGCAATTACCGAAGGCATCGGTGCTGCCAACTACAACAGCCTGATCTACTTCCGCGTTGTGGATGCAGACGGCGTTGTCATTTCCAACACCATTGCCTATAGCGTTGCTGCTTACTGTAACAACATGCAGGATAATGCCGCTGTTGCTCCCGTAGCAAACGCCATTCTTGCCCTGTATGATGCAGCTGCTGCATACAAGGCATAAAGGAGGACGAGAACGATGAAAAAATACGAAGCACCGCTTTGTGAAATTCTTGTGTTGACCTCGGACGTTCTGATGGCCTCCGATGAAAACGAGCTTGCAATCGATAAGCTTTCGAGCATTTTCGATTTTTAAGCTATTGCATAGGGGAAAGCCGCACCTTTGTGTGCGGCTTTTTTCTATAGGAAAATCACGTTCTTGCCACCCCGACAGGGATAGCGTCTACGGCGAAAAAGGTATATTTATAGGCAGTTGCTTTTTGTTCTTCTGTGGATGCTTTTCTTGCCCATTGACAAGCGGCGCGCCTTGTGGTAAAATATACCTGTATGATTGCCGTTGCCCCTTTGGGGTGAATACTACGGGTATCATGCGAGAGGAGAACCTCTATGAAGCTCAATTACAAACGCGTTATTTTTGTAGGCTTTGCCTTTTTTCTGATCTCTGCCTTCTGGCAGGCGTATGATACCATCGTTCCCAAGATCCTGACCGATAAATTCGGTCTGCCGCAGGCTTGGTCGGGCGCGATCATGGCGCTGGATAACATCTTTGCCTTGGTCCTTCTGCCCATCTTTGGTGCGATCTCGGACAAGGTGAACAGCAAGCACGGTCGGCGCACGCCCTTTATCGTGATCGGTGCCGTGGTGGCTGCCATTTTGCTGGTCACGCTCTCCGTGCCGGATGCCATGCAGCGCACACAGCTTGAAAAGGTTACCGCCACCGAGGGGGAGGCCTATACCGAGGCACTCGAGACCATTTGGGATGCCAACCCCACCGTGCAGGACTGGACGACAGAGGATGTCATTGACGATAAAAAGCCCCTGCAGGAGCTGATCTCCCGTGAGGACTTTACCGCTATCCCCGTAACGGTGGAGGAGAACGGTAAGCAGGTGACAAGCGAGAAGTACACCAACATCGTGGTGCCCGCCCGCCAAAGCTATGCCGCCATCGTGACCGAAAACGATCCCACCGCGCTGATTATCTTTATGGCGCTCCTGCTCTTTACCTTGGTAGCCATGGGCACCTTCCGCTCGCCCGCCGTGGCACTGATGCCGGATGTGACCATCAAGCCCCTGCGCTCCAAGGCCAATGCCGTCATCAATCTGATGGGAACGGCAGGCGGCATTCTCGTGCTGCTGCTTGGCACCGTGTTCGGCACGGGCAAAACCGCCAATGCGCTGATGAGCTATACCGTCTTCTTCTCGGTGGTGGCAGGCATTATGATGATCGCGCTGGCCGTTTTCCTCTGGCGTGTGCGTGAGGTCAAATGGGCTGCCGAAATGCAGGAGGAGACTGCCCGCCTTGGCCTTTTGGAGGGTGACGGGAGCGAAGAGGAAAAGGCATCCGGCGAGCGCAAGCTCAGCCGTGGGGAGCTGATCTCCCTCTTCCTTATTCTCGGCTCGGTCGTTCTGTGGTTTATGGGCTATAACGCCGTCACCTCCAAATATTCGGTCTATGCCGGTACGGTGCTGGATAAGGATTATAACACCACCCTGCTCATCGCCAACGCGGCGGCTATTGTGGCCTACCTCCCGGTCGGCTTCCTGTCCTCCAAGCTTGGCAGAAAGAAGATGATCCTTGCCGGTGTTCTCATCCTCTTCACCGCCTTCCTTTCCGCCTCCTTCATGACCAGCAGCAGCCCCCTCATGGTAATGAATATCCTCTTTGCCATGGCCGGTATCGGCTGGGCAACCATCAACGTCAACTCCTACCCCATGGTGGTTGAGCTTTCACGCGGCAGCAACGTGGGCAAATATACCGGCTTTTACTACACAGCCAGTATGTCGGCGCAGGTGCTGACCCCCGTGCTCTCCGGCTTTTTGATGGATCGCTTTGGCATGGATAAGATCTTTTTCCCGTATGCGGCTCTGTTTGTTGCATTGGCCTTTGTGACCATGCTCTTTGTTCGCCATGGTGATGCCAAGCCTGAGGCTAAAAAGGGCCTTGAGGCGCTGGATGTAGACGATTGATTTGTGTAAATAAGGCGGCGTGGATTCCCACGCCGCCTGCTTTGAGAAAGGAACTGCTATGCCTCCCTATATCGCTATTCCGTTGATCGTTTTGGCGGTCTTCTTCCTTTTGTTTGTCCTGTATGTGCTGTCTGTTTGCCCCGGCCGTCGCCGCCGTGAGGCCGCCCCCTTTATGGGCTGGCACTATGCCCACCGTGGTCTGCACAATGCTGAAATTCCCGAAAACTCGCTGGCCGCCTTTGATGCCGCCTGCCGCGCGGGCTACGGCATCGAGCTGGATGTGCAGCTCTCGCGCGATGGTGTTGCCATGGTCTTTCATGATGCGACCCTTACCCGTGTGTGCGGGATAGAGGGCAAGCTCTCTGACTATACCGCTGCCGAGCTGCAAAAAATGCCGCTGTGCGGCAAGACCGAGCATACCATTCCCACCCTTTGTGAGGTGCTGCGCTTGGTAGACGGACGTGTGCCGCTCCTCGTTGAGATCAAGGGCTACCGCCTGATTGCCCCGGTCTGCGAGGCAACCGTGGCGCTGCTTGATTCCTACAAGGGGGCATATCTGATCGAATCCTTTACCCCCTATGTTGTGCATTGGTTCAAAAAGAACCGCCCCGCCGTCATTCGCGGGCAGCTTTCCTCGCGCCTGTTCCGTAAGGGCAAGCGCAATGTCGGCAACCTGATCGTGCAGTTGCTCTGTTCCAATTTTATCGCGCGGCCGGATTTTATTGCCTTCTGCTATGAAGACCGCCATCTGCTCTCCTTCCGCCTCGCTACCCGCCTGTACCACGCGTGGAGCATGGCATGGACGGTCAAGAGCACCGCGGCCGAGCAAGAGAGCCGCGGCTTTGACGATATCATTTTTGAAGCCTACCTACCCGCAAAGAAGGGAGAAAACACATGAGACTGACGCTGGTTGCCACCTGCCTTTTTGGCCTTGAACGGCTGCTGGGCGAGGAGATCGAGGCGCTGGGCTATGAGCGCATCGAAACGATGGATGGCCGCGTGACCTTCTCGGGGGATGAGGAGGCAGTTGCCCTTTCCAACGTGTTTTTGCGGTATGCCGAGCGGGTGTTCATCTCTCTTGGCAGCTTTCCGTGTGAGAGCTTTGACCAGTTGTTTGAGGGAACGCGCGCGCTGCCGTGGGAGATGTTTATCGGCAAGAGAGACGCCTTTCCCGTCAAGGGGCACGCCATCAACAGCCGTCTGTTTTCGGTGCCCGACTGCCAAAAGATCATCAAAAAAGCGGTAGTCAACCGCTTGGGGGATACCTATGGTCTTTCCTGGTTTGAGGAGACGGGCGTTACTTACCAGATCGAATTTTTCATCTTTAAGGATCGCGCTACGCTGATGATCGATACCAGCGGTACGCCGCTGCACAAGCGCGGCTACCGCCGTGAGGCGGTTGCCGCCCCCATCCGCGAGACGCTGGCGGCCGCCATGGCGGCCATCTCCCGCCCGCGAGAGGATGTGCTGCTGTGGGATCCGCTGTGCGGCTCGGGCACCATCGCCATCGAGGCGGCCATGCTCCACCGCCGCATTGCCCCCGGCAAGAGCCGCCCCTTTGCTGCCGAGCAGTTTCCCGCCATCCCCCCGTCTCTCTTTCGCCTGGCGAGAGAGGAGGCACTTGATGGGGAGATCCGCGATTCCTTTGAGGTCTTTGCAAGCGATATTGACCCCGCCGCTGTGGCACTTGCGCATGAAAACGCAAGCCGCGCCGGGGTAGGGGATACCGTAAAAGCCTTCGTCTCGGACGCGCGAAAGATCAGCGCGCCCGGGCGGCGCGGCACCATTGTCACCAACCCCCCCTACGGCGAACGGCTGATGACCCCCGCCGAGGTAGAAAAGCTCTACCGTGAGCTCGGTGTGCATTTTCGCTCGCTTGCCCCCTGGCAGGTCTACGTCATTACCTCGCACCCGCAGTTTGAAAAATTCTACGGCCGCCGCGCCGATAAGGTGCGCAAGCTGTATAACGGCATGATCCCTTGCTTCCTCTACCAGTATTTCAAAAACGATTTCAAAAAGGAGAGCCGGGGATGAAGGAGATTCGGTTAGGCATCATCGGTACAGGGAAGATCAGCGCCCAATTGGCCGATGCCGCACGCGCGGCAGGCGGCTACACCCTTGCCTCCCTTCTTTCGCGTGACCGCGCAAGGGGAGAGGCCTTTGCCGCTGAAAACGGCATTGCGCGTACCTTTACCGATGAAGAAGCCTTTTTGACCTCGGGGCTGGATGCGGTCTACGTCGCTACCCCCAATTGCCACCACGCCCACGGCGCGATCGCGGCCGCCACGCACGGCCTGCATGTTCTGTGTGAAAAGCCGGTGGCCGCCAATGCGGACGAGTGGCGTGCCATGCGCCAAGCGGCCAAGGAGCACGGTGTGGTCCTTTTGGAGGCGATGCGCCCCTTGCATGACCCGCTGCTCGGGCTTTTGCAGGAAAAGCTGCCCGCCATTGGCAAGCTGCGCCATGTGCGGCTGGAATATTGTCAGTATTCCTCTCGCTATGATGCCTTTCGCACGGGAGAGGTGCTGCGCGCCTTTGACCCACGCTATGGAAACGCCGCGATCATGGATATCGGCGTTTACTGCGTGGCGGTGGCGGCCTATCTCTTTGGCGCGCCCCGTACGGTGCAGGCAACCTCGGTCTTTCTTGAAAACGGCTTTGAGGGGGGCGGGGAAGCGCTGCTCTCCTACGATGGCTTTACCGTGTCGATCGGCTATTCCAAGATCACGGCATCGGCCAACCCCTCCTGCTTCCTTGGGGAAGACGGCAGCCTGACGCTGGATAAGCTCAATTCGCCCGGGCGCGTTGTCCTCTCTACCCGCGCAGGGGGTGAGGAGCAGCTGCCCTACACACCGCTTGCCAACAACATGGTGCACGAGCTGCGTGATTTTGCCGCGCTGATCGCGCAGGGTGACACAGCCCACCGCTGGCAGACGGCAAGTGACATCACCATCGACATTCTCGATCGTATCCGCGAGGCATCCGGTATTACATTTGCATAATAATAGGCCTGCAAGGATTTTTTCTTGCAGGCCGTTTTTCTTATAGCGTGCGCGCGATCAGAAGCTCAAGGGAAAGATAGCCGTCCGCTCCCGCGCCGGTCTTGGCGGCAATGTCCGCACGGCGGCAGAGCGAGAGCGCAGCGCGCAGGCGGTCAATGCCGCGCCCCTGCGCCGCCTTGAGGTAAAGCGAAAGCTTATATTCGTGCATCTTCATGTGCGCGGCGATCTCGGCGGGCGGTGTGCCCTCGGCCGCAAATTCGGCTACGGTCAAGAGATCGCTGTAGATGCGCGCAACCGAGGAGACAGCCATCGCCGGCTCAACCTTGCGCAGCTTCATATCCCGTAGGCAGGCGTAGGCCGCATCGGCGTTCCCCGCTAAAATGGCGTTAGAAAGACCAAAGGCATCGCTTTCGGTCACGCGCGAGGCAACCAAAGCCACATCCTCCTCTGTCAGCGTGTCGCGCCCGTTGGCCTTGAGGTAACAGCACAGCTTGGTCACCTCACCCGAGAGCGCGTCCATGCCCGTGCCGCTTTGGGCAAGCAGGGCGCGGATCACGGCAGGCGAGGCGTTTATCCCCTCGTGCTTAAAGTGACGGTCAAGCCAGGTAGCAAGGGCTGCCTCGGTCGATTTTTCAAAGCAGACGATCGAAAAATCCTTCGAAAGCGCCGTGTAGAGCTTCGAGGGGCGCTTTGGAAGATTGCCCACATCCAGCCGCTCGGCATCCACCAGAAAGCAAACGGTCGTCTCGGGGTAGTCCTTTCCCTCCTCACGCAGGGCGTGCAGCTTTTCAAGATCTCCCTCACGCATGGCCGAAAAATCGCCCAGGTGCCATTCCACCAGCTTGCGCTCGGCCATCATGGGCGGGGCCTTGACCGCATCGGCAATCGCGCCGTAGTCTACCTTTTCTCCCTCCATCACCAAATGGTTGAAGGCATCAAAGGCCGGCTCGGTCAAAATGGCAGCCCGCAGCTCGCCTAGGTAGTGTCGCTTGAGAAAATTCTCCTCGCCGCAGAAGATGTACCACCCCTCCGGCTTGCCGCTTTTCAGTTTTGTCTTCAGCTCGTTTACCAGCATACGTCTATCCTTTCGTCTCTGCCACCAGCGTCAGAATGATCCTCTGCCGCATACCGCCAACGAGCATCTCATAGTCGAGGCGCAGCCGGCCGCCGACCGCGGAGAGCGTGTTTTCTAGCCGCTCTGTCTTGACGCGCAGGTCAAAATCGCCCGCGCCGGGGATGCGATAAATGCCCTCGTGCTCCTTGCCCACGGCAAAGACCATCTCATATTCGCAGCCGCCCGATTGGCGCATGCATACCGTCTCCTTTGCTTGCAGATGGAAGGAGAGCGTGGTCTTGGTCACGACCCCCTCCTCCTCCCGCTGCCAGAGCAGGCGGCAAACGTCCCCACGCTCTTCATAGTGGCCGTGGTAGGTATATTCACTTTTCTCGCCCTGTCCGTCGGCATCAAAGGTCAGCGTGGACAGGTGAATATGCATATGGCTCATTTTATATTACAAAAAGGCAAGCGCACCGTGCTTGCCTTTTCTCTCTCTTTCTTACTGTTGGCCCTTGCGGCGGCGGTTGTACTCAGAGCGGGGATTGACGATCTCACGCCAATCCAGGCTGCCGCGTTCAAGCGCCAGCACCAGCACCTCGGCGGTGGCGATGTTGGTGGCAACCGGTACGTTGTTGATATCACATTCGCGCAAAAGGTGACGCTCGCTCTCCAGCCAGGGGCTGTTTTCACGCGAGGAATCGCGGAAGTAGAGCAGCATATCGATCTCGTTATAGGCAATGCGGGAGGCAATCTGCTCAACACCGCCAACGTCGCCGGGCAGCATATATTCAATTTCCAGCCCTGTCGCATCGGCAATGAACTTGCCCGTAATCAGGGTCGCGCAGAGATTGTGACGCCCCAGAATGCCACTGTAAGCGATACAAAACTGTGTCATCAATTCTTTTTTGGTGTCGTCTGCAATGATGGCAATTTCCATTCTTTCTTCTCCCGTATTGTTTAGTAAAGTAGCGCGCGGCGGCGAAAACGCAGCCCACGCATGCCGGCAAGCAAGGGAACATCCTCCCCCGCCAGGCGTTTGGCAATGTTTAAAAAGGCAGTCTTGGCGCGGTCACGCTTGTGCGGTCCTTTCGTGCCAAGCAGCGGATAATCCTCCATGTGCGGCGGCGGCAAAAATTCATCCTCTCCCACCGGCGGTATGATGCCGAGCAGCTGTGTGTGCGCCGCATCCACCAGGGTGCGTGCATTGGCTTGTCCGGTCTCGGCCGGGTGGAGCAGGGAAAAGCGATTGAGCAGCAGGCGCGTGGCGCCGGCGCCCGCCTCACATAGCGTAACGCCTACTCTCTCCGCTCCGCGCAACGCGGCAGCAGAAGGGTCGGACACGATACAGCAAAGATCATATCGGCGCGCGCCCGCTATCACCTCGGGCAGCGCGGGGGCATCTACCAGTATGAAATCAAAATCGTCTGCCAAAGGATCCAGCGCACGGTGCAGCGCGTCAGCCTTGGGCGCATCGGTTGGGGAAAACACACCGGGGATCAGCATCAGCCCCTCCCCTTGTGCGGGGGTGAGGCAGGCCTCCTTCGCACCGACACGGCCGGCACAAAGGTCAGATAGGTCGTAGACTACCTCCTCGGAGCAGGAGAGGATCGCATCCAGCGAGCGGCAGACCACGCCGCCGTCTACAAGCAGCACACGCTGCCCAAGGCGCGAAAGTGCCAAACCGAGATTGACCGTGCAAAAGCCGGTGCCAACACCGCCGCGGCCGGCAGTCATCAGGATACGTTTGGCGCTCATCTTCGTCCCCCATGGTGTAATCTAAACAGCAAACTCGCCACTTGGCAAGGGCTGTCTTGTTTATATTGTACCATAAACTCCCCTTTCTGTCAATCAGGTTGCAATATTTTTTTCTCATCTTGTAAATTCTTGCTTTACAAACTCTGTCAAATGTGGTATACTCTTCTTGCATATCTTTGTAAGAGAGGTATTCTATGGATCTGTCACTATCGTTTTTTCTTGGGCAGCTTGCCGCCAATCCGCTTTTGCTGCTTGCGGTGCTGCTGACGCTGGGTGTCATTCTGGTGAATGGTTGGACAGATGCACCAAACGCCATTGCTACCTGTGTGGTTACCCGCTGCATGCCTGCGGGTGCGGCAATTCTGATGGCGGCATTCTTTAATTTTCTTGGTGTATTTCTGATGAGCTTGATCAATGCCACCGTTGCCGAAACCATCACCAAAATGGTAAACTTCGGCGACAATTCGTATGAGGCGATCGTGGCACTCTCTGCCGCGCTCTTTGCCATCGTGGTCTGGGCAACGCTTGCCTGGGTATTCGGCATTCCCACCAGCGAAAGCCACGCGCTGATCGCGGGTCTGACGGGCGGTGCCATTGCTCTGCACGGCGGCCTTGCCGGTGTGAACGGCAACGAATGGGTCAAGGTGTTCTATGGCATGGCCATCTCGGTTTTGCTTGGCTTTGGTCTTGGCTGGCTTGTCTGCCGCGGCGTGGTTGCGGTGTTCCGCCGTGTTTCCCGCAAGCGGACAGAGCCGTTTTTCCGCGGTGCACAGATCTTTGGCGCGGCCAGCATGGCCTTTATGCACGGCGCGCAGGACGGGCAGAAGTTTATGGGTGTTATTATCCTCAGTATATTCCTCGTCAACGGGAAAAACCCACAGGAAATGAGCTCGGTCAACACAGGCGATCTGATTTGGCTGATGCTGCTTTGCTCGATCGTCATGGGTCTTGGTACCATGATCGGCGGTAAAAAGATCATCAAGTCGGTTGGTATGGATATGGTCAAGCTGGAAAAGTATCAGGGCTTTTCGGCAGACCTTGCCGCCTCGATTGCGCTGCTCTTCAGCTCGGTGTTCGGCATTCCCGTTTCTACCACACATGCCAAAACCACCTCAATCATGGGCGTTGGCGCGGTCAAGCGTCTCTCGGCCATCAATTTCTCGGTGGTCAAGGAAATGGTGCTCACCTGGATCCTGACCTTCCCCGGCTGCGGATTGATCGGTTTCTTGATGACCAAGCTGTTCATGTGGATATTCTGATTGTTATATAAGAAAGTTGAAGGAGAAAGATCATGGCTAATAAGACAAACCGCTTTTATTTTGATAACTTTATCGCCGCCGCCGATTGCGCCTGCCGTGCAGCAGATTATCTGGTGACCTGCCTCTCTAACTATCAGGCAGAGAACATTCTCTCCATGATTGAGAGCCTGCACGCCATCGAGCACGAGGCAGACGGCATCAAGCACGAAATGTCGCGCGAGCTGGCGCGTGCCTTTGTTACCCCCATCGATCGTGAGGATCTGGCCATGCTCAGCCAGAACATCGACGAGGTGACCGATAAGATCGAGGAGGTGCTGCAGTGCTTTTATATTGACCGCATCACCACCGTCCAGCCGGACGCGATCGAATTTGCCAAGAAGATTGCCGCCTCTTGCCGCCTGATGAAGGAAATGCTGGAGGAGTTTGATAACTTTAAGAAGTCCAAAACCCTGCACGATATGATCGTAGAGCTGAACCACGCCGAGGAGGAGTGCGACCGCCTCTACCTGCAGGCCGCCCTGCACGTGCGTGAGCAGAATCTGGATACGCTGGAGATCTTCTCCTGGCGCGAGATCTATGACCGCATGGAGGAATGCTCCGATGCGTGCGAGCATGTAGGAGATTGTGTAGAAACCGTCATCATGAAGAACACCTGATGGCGTGTGATTTTTGGCATAACCGAAAAAGAGGGGTAGTACCCCTCTTTTTTCTATCTCCGATTTTCCCCCTCGGCGTATGCCATACGCCTGACGGGCGAAAAATCGAAGATTTCTGCTCAAGAATCCCGACGCCATTACATGGCTTGTATGTTTGGCATAACCATAAACAAAAGCGGGATTTCTCCCGCTTTTGTTATTTGTTCTATGCCAGACCCCCGCGCGTCATTCTGAGCGGAGCGCCCTCACAAGATCCTGCCACCTAACGGTGGCACCCTTACGGGTTCGGTTACGGGCTACGCCCTTCACTCAGGATGACGGTGTGAGGGCGCGCAGTCGAACTGCGCAGCAGCGCCAAGCGTATGCGATGGCGGAATCTCGCGGGGGATATGGTTAGTTCCACTCTTCCTCAAAATAAGCGCGGGACTGCGCGGTCTCGCCGCTTGCATCGGTGACCGTGATGCGGAAGTAAGAGGGCGCGCGCTTCTCGCTTACCTCGCGCGAGGTCTTGATGTAGTCCGAGAGATCAAAGGTCAGCTCGGTCAGACCCTCGCCGCGGCGGCACCAGCGGCTGCGGCGCTCGGTGATCACCTCTACCTTGGCGGCAGGGCTGGTCTTCAGGTGCAGCACGCCGTCTTCCAGATACAGCTCCTCGATTGCGGGACCGCTGGAGGCATAAAAGTCGCCCTTTTCCAGTGCTTCCATAACCGTTTTGTATGCCAGCTTTTCGGCCTTGACCATCACAAAGCCGCCAAAGCAATCGTGCAGGGTGTCCTTACCCGCGTGTGCGTCGTCGGCCGCAAGGGGGAAGACGCGCTCTCCCTGCTGCAGCAGGTCATCGATCGGCTGCATGGTGTCCGGGTAGCCGGCGCGAGCGCAACCGGTATTATAGAACTCAACGCCCCACACGCCACGCAGACCGGCATAGTCCTTGTAATTCTGCAGCGACCAGTTCGGGTGGTTGTAGGAGACAAGAAAGCCGTCCTCGTTTGCACGCGCGATCAGCGCGTTGAGTGATTCAATCGAGTATTCGCGCGGCCACTCTACCGCCTTGGCCTCCTCGCTCATATAATTGCCCGCGTGGGCCGGCCACAGGCGGGACATGGTAAAGACGGGAGAAAGATCCTTGTTCGGATCCTTGGCGTAGAGGTTCATGTGGTAGGTCTGCTCAAAGGGGAAGCCGCCTTGGCATGCCCCCTTGTTGGTGGCAATCTCATAGGAGGTGATGGCCACAAACTTGTCGTCGGTCAGCTCGGTGTGCGGCACCAGTGCCTCATGGTCGGTGTAGGCCACGATCGAGTAGCCGCGCTTCATGTACTCCTCCTTGACCTCTGCAGGGGTCATTTTGCCGTCTGAAACAACGGTATGCATGTGCAGGTTTGCCTTGTAGAACTGCCCATCCTTGGGGAGAAGATAGGTTTTCATGTTGTGCTCTCCTTGTCACGAAAAGTCAAATTTTGCCCTTAGGGGCTTTCGCGTTCAGTATAGCACACACATGGCAAAAAAGCAAGACAAACGGCAAATTTTTCTATCTTTTCCATACAAAGGCTGCTTTATTTTTGCACCACCCCTTGTAAGCGGCTTTTTTCTGTGATATAATATAATGATAACAAGCAAGGAGGATGGGAAATATGGCGAAATACAGAAGAGGAAGAATCAACGATGCGGTGGCGCAGGAGCTGGCGGTTTGCCTGCGGGAGCTGCGTGATCCGCGCTTGATCGATCATTTTGTCAGCATCACGCGGGCAGAGGTCGCCGCCGATTTGAAGGTGGCGCGTGTGTATTTTTCTGCGCTTGGCAACCAAAAGGAGGCCAAGGCCGCGCTGGAGGCTGCCAAGGGAAAGCTGCGCCACCATTTGGCCGTCACGCTGAATTTGCGCCTGACGCCCGATCTGCTCTTTACGGCTGATGGCTCGATCGAGCATGGTGCGCATATTGCCCGCCTCCTTTCGGATATTCATGAGGCAGATGCGCGACTTGCGCGTGAGCAGGCCGAGGCGGCCGCTGCCGCCGAGGAGGCAGAGCATGAGTGATTTTCCTTGCCTGACGCCGGACGAGGTTTGTGACACGCTGCTTGCAGCCGAGCGTCCCATCGTCCTCTCCCATGCCCACCCGGATGGGGATACGGTCGGCTCTGCCGCCGCGCTCTGTCATATTCTGGCGCGGCTACATAAAAAGGCCGCTTGGCGCTGTGCCGATCCGCTGCCCCGCCGCCTTGCCTTCCTGTTTGACGGGCTGGATATGGCCACGGCAGAGGAGAACAAGGGCGGCACCGTGATCGCGGTAGATGTGGCATCCCCCATGCAGCTTGGCTCTCTTGCCGAGGAATATCTGCCGGGCGGCGTTCATCTGATGCTTGACCATCATGAGGTGGGCTGTGCCTTTGCCCCCTCGCTGATCTGCCCACATGCCGCAGCGGCGGGCGAGGTGATCTATCACCTGGCCGAGCGGCTTTGCGCGCGCGGCGCGCTGACAAAGATCGATGTATCCGTGGCCGGCGCGATCTATGCCGCCATCTCGTCGGATACCGGCTGCTTTAAGTATTCCAACGTCACAGCAGAAACGCACCGCATTGCGGCCGCGCTGCACGCCTCGGGTATCCAGGCGGATAAGATCAACCATTTGCTGTATGATAGTCGCACGCCCGAGCAGCTGGCGGCTGAAAAAATCGCCATGTCTCGCCTTTCGGTACACGCAGGCGGGCGCATTGGGGCGGTATGCTTAACGCTTGCCGACCGCGCAGGCCTTTCGGATGATGATTTTGAGACAGCGGTGGACATCCCTCGCTCGATGGCGGGGGTGGAGATCGCCCTGGTCGTGCGTGAGCTGCCGGGGGGGGTGAGCAAGGTCTCCCTTCGCTCGGTAGAGGCGAATGTGAGCGCGGTGGCGCAGGCCTTTGGTGGCGGCGGCCATGTCCGCGCCGCGGGCTGCACCCTGAACGGCTGCCCGGAGGATGTATTGGCAACCATCATGCCTACGCTGCTGGAGGCACTCGGCAAGTGATGTGCCCCCTCAAAAAATTTTTTGAAAAAATTTTAAAAAAGGGGTTGACAAATCGAAAAGCCTCTGCTATACTGTAAGTGAAAAGAGGCAAAATAGCCAAATTCAAACCGAAAGGGGTGGCAAAAATGCGCGTAATGACTAAAATTCTGACGAGCGATGCTCATGCGCGGTTTTTGATGTGCCACCAAACGGGCAAATAAGATCGATCCCCCAAATGCCCGAACCAGAACAAGATAATTGGCGCACAAACCGCAAAACGAAGGTTTTCCGGCTTGGGCGCTTTTTATATAGCGATGTGTGCAACCGCACGCGAGGAGCGTGCCGAAGGTTAGAAGAGAAGAAGAAGAGAGAAAAAGATCACCGGCGGTGATCGCACACATGGCATATCCCGGCAAAATAAACAGGAGGTGCGGTCCAATGCACAACGAAGAGTCTATTGAACGCCACCCGAAATCATCCAGGAGGTACGGTCCAATGCGCCGTTAAGCATTTACCCAAGGTATGTTTCTGAATAAAAAAGGAGGAGCGGTCCCATGTACACGTAAGCCTACCTCACGAAGCATTAAAGGGAGGTATAGACCCATGTACAAGAAGTGGATACGTGTTGATCCTTTATTTTGAAAGAGCTCCCCGGCCACGTCAGCGTACAGGCGTAGGAACGGGCAAAGAAGACTTACGTCGAGAAGATAGATTCCGTCTCCTTTCTACGTTTTATAAACAGGAATCCCTTTCGCAAAAACCTAACCCGAGGGGAGATGTCCCCCGAACGTCACCCGCTTTGATGGATGAAGATAGAAAGAAGGTTTTGATCAAGAAGATCCTGTGCACCCGCTTTTACAGTAAACGGTGTCTGCCACCGAATGTATAAAAACGGCAGAGCCTATTTCACAGAAATTGAGGTATGGTCCAATGGCAACCTGACATAGGCGCTACGGCGCATGTAACCATCACGAAAGGTAGGAAAAAAGATATGCGTATCCATCCCACCCGTTTTATACCCAATAATGGCTACATGACTGCCCATGTTGCGGTACTCATGGAATGGTAAAGTACGGGCGCGCATCCGCGACTTGTGCGCGACCCGTTTCATAGAGGACTCCTTTCTAAAAGAACAGCCCTGCTTCGGCAGGGCTGTTTTTCTATTACGTTGCGGAGGGGAAGATCAGCGCGTCGGCTGCGGCCACAGGTCAAGAATCGTCAGCTCGCGCGGGTTATGGATGCGCGGGATCCAGGGGCGCGTTTTGCAAAGCCCGCGGCTGACCAGCAGGCGGCCATCATAAAAGCCGGAGGTGTAGTGCGGGAAAAGGCCTTGACCGGGGGCGTAGATCCCGTGGCCGAATAAATGCCACTGGCCACCGTGGGCATGGCCGGAGATGATCAGGGGGATGTTCTTTTCGTAAAGATACGGCTCATAATACTCGGGGTGGTGGCAAAGCAGCAGACGGCACCCCTCGCGAGAGGCAAAATCGTCAATAAAGTCCACGTCGGGCGGTGGGGTCTTGGCAAGGTGCGATTGCCGCTCTCCCTCTCCCCAGCCGGAGGAAAGTCCGCCAATCCACATGCCATGGCGGAAAATGGCGCGGTTGTCCAGCAGCTCGGCTCCCGTTTCACTGACCGAAGCGGCAAGATCGGGCAAGGCCGCCTTTCGCTCATGATTGCCAATCGAGCAATAGGTGGGGTAGAGCGCGGCGCAGGCACGCAAAAAGGCAAGGCCGCCGTCCTTGTGCTCGGCATCGTTGAGAAAATCACCCGGCACCACCACAAATTCCGGTGCCACCTCACGCAGCTTTTGATAAAGCGCCTCGTCAGCCTCGTTATGCAGATCTGCCACAATGGCAATGCGCAGCGAGCGGGTAAGGCCGCGCTGTGCGCTGTGATAATGTGATACGATCATGATTGCTCCTTTTGTAATCGCTCTTCGTTTGGAAATGTATAGTTTGCGTAAAAGGATGTACCTCTTTTGCTTTCGGCAAGCTGCCGCTCGCTGCGCAGTAAAATAGGCGTATATTCTCCACCGGCCACCAGAATGTGCTCCAGCAAGGGAATGCCGATCGCCTCAAAGGAGTCGCGCAGGGCCATCGTGGTGCCAACATCCTCTGAGGAGGGGACAGCAATACCGATGGGGTGGTTATGTGCCAAAACAGCCATCGCGGCATTGCTGCGCAGCGCAAGCTCCAGCAGGCGGCGCGCGGTAATGCTGACCGAATTGACAGAGCCCTCATGCACCCGTATACAATCGAGCATGGAAAAACGGTTGTCCAGCAGCATCAGATATACGGTCTCGTTTTTGGCGCCGATGTAGCGATTGATAAAATACATACCAACCTTGTCCACCGTGTTAAAGCGTTGCTTGCTCTCGTTTAGATTGTCTGTCAGGATGTAGGCGGCAGCCGGCAACCAAAGGCGCAGGAGCGTGGCGGCGTGATCGCCAATGCCCTCTACCTCGCAAAGCTCCTCATAGGACGCGTGAAAAACGCGCGAGAGCGAGCCAAAACGTTCGATCAGTCGATGACCGAGCTCGTTGGTATCCTTTTGTGGGATGGCGTAGAAGAGCAGCATCTCCAGCAGCTCATGCGGGGCAAAATCCTCTAATCCGCTGCGCAAAAAACGCTCTTTGACGCGTTTGCGATGCTCTTTGTGCAGATTTTCACGGTTGACAGTAGGCATAATCATCTCCAGTGTTGAATAAGATCACCAAGGGGGTCTATGCCCCCAAAAACAAGCAACAGGTTGCGCAGCACCGCATGGGCGAGCAGCGCATAGGCAAAGATGATGGCAGGCTTGGACGATACGCGAACCGTTTTTCGCCGCATGGAAAGAAAAAAAGCCACCTCGTAATACAGCAGGGTCAGGAGCAGCCAAAGCACCATGGGATTTGCCGAAAGCGAGGAAAGAAGATCAAAGCGCAGCAAGGCCTCTAGTGCGCGGGTGCAGCCGCAGCCCGGGCAATAGAGATGGGACTGTGCGGAAAACGCACAGCGAAAGGGAAGCTGCGCCCCGCGCAGCAGCAGCAGATAGACCGTGATGGCCGCCGCAGCAAGCAGCAGCATCAGATTATAGATCAGCCATGTGCGCGTTTGCCGTTTCATAAACCATCACCCTTTGTTTGCTTCTTTCTTTATTATAGCATAGCCTTGCGCGAAATTGCACGAATTTTTGAAAAAATATTGATTTTTATTGCCCGCGTGTGCTATAATGAAGAAAAAAGAGTATCCCTATTGCATCACGCATATCAAAAAAGGAGGTCTGTATATGAATCAAGATCCGTATACCCCGAACAACGAAAATCCGTCCGACAACCAAAACAACAACAGCTATTACAACGCCCAAGGGCCGTATTTTGATCCGTATGCATCCCCCATGCAGCGGCAAAGCAAGGCATTTTCCATCGCCTCGCTTGTGCTTGGCATCGTGGCCATCGTTTGCTGCTGCCTGTCGCCCGTCAGCTTGATCTGCGCAGTATTGGCGATCGTATTTGCGGTGCTGCATCGTCGTCAAGTCGGCTTTTTTGAAGGAATGAGCATTGCCGGTCTGGTCTGTGGTATTATCGGTGCTGTGCTGGCGATCTATCTGATCGTGGACAGCATTATGAACCCTGTTGTGATGGACGAGGCGTTTTGGGAAGAGTACTACAAAATGATGGATGAGCTGATGGCAGAGGCCAACGGCGGTACGCCTGCAGCACTGCGCATGCTGCTTGGGAAGTAATGTAAAATCCGGGTGAGGATATGTCCTCACCCGGATTTTATAATCAGCTTGCGTCTGCCTCGTAGGGAATGGCTTCGGTGCCTTGGTGACCGCAGATCGTGCAGGTATAGGTTCGGATGCCATCTGCCGTCGGGCTTGGCTCCTTCGTGACCTCGCCGTCATTCCAGGTGTGCGGCACTTGGTTGAGCACAACCGTGCAGCTCTTTTTCGTGCAGGCGTGCCAATGGTACATATCGCTATGGCTCCAAGCCTCCACAGCGGTGTGGGTATGCTCCCCGCCGCAGGCGAAAAAGGAGGCGCAAAGCGCAAGCAGAAGCAAAGCAACTAAGCATTTTTTCATCATGGTCGTTTCCTTTCCTTTATGACATGGTAAGCTCGTAGAGGGCAAGCAGCTCCTCCTCGATCTCGGCGCGGCGCGTCTCAATTTCGGCGGCACGCACATAGTCCGAGGCGGCAGGGCCAAACAGCTCCTTTTCAAGCTCCTCTAATTCTCCCTCCAAGAGAGGGATCTTTTTTTCTGCCTCGCGCAGACGTTTTTCTGCCGCGCGTCGCTCGGCCGCCTCGCGCTTGGCCTGCTCGTATTGCAGCTTTCCGTCCGACACAAGAGGTGCCTGTGCCTTCTTTTCGGCAGCCGTCGCCGCCGCGCGCTCCTCTCGCATACGGCGGTATTGCGCGTAGGCGTCCTCGTCTGCGTCAAGCGGATAGTCACGGCAGCCGCCCGGCAGGGTTGGGTCCAACTCGATCAGACGCGTGGCCACACGGTTGATAAAATAGCGGTCGTGTGAGACGGCCACCACCGTTCCCTCAAAGGCGGAGAGGGCGTTTTCAAGAGCCTCACGCGAGCCGATGTCGAGATGGTTGGTCGGCTCGTCCAAGATCAGCAGATTGATCTTGGTCAAGATCATTTTGGCGAGCGTCAGGCGTGCCCGCTCACCGCCCGAGAGCACCGAGATCGGCTTGTCCATATCCTCGGCAAAGAAGAGAAAGAGCGCAAGGGCGGAGCGCAGCTCGCCATCCGTCTTTTGCGGGTAGGCCTCACGCAGCTCGGAAAAAACGGTGTTGGTCTCGGTCAGCGTTTGATTTTCCTGGTCGTAGTAGCCGGGCTTGACGTGATAGCCAAGCTCTACCCGCCCGCTCTTCGGTGCAAGGCGGCCGATCAGCAGCTTCATCAGCGTAGATTTTCCACAGCCGTTCTGCCCGAGAAAGAGTACGCGCTCGCCGCGGCGGATGAGGAAATCAAGCCCTTCGATCAGCGGCTTTTCGCCGTAGGAGAAGGAAAGCTTCTTGGCCTGCAGCACATCGGTGGAGGAGCCCTCCTCCTCGGCAAAGGAGAGGCGAATGTCGCGCGGTGCGGCCGCCATGCGCTCTACCTTCTCCATGCGGTCAAGCTGCTTTTGCTTGGCGCGAATGGTCACAAAATTGTGCTCCTGCCCGCAGCGACGCTGAAAGTCGATGTTTGCCTGAATGCGGGCAATCACCTTTTGCTGCTCCTTGTATTGCTTGTCAAGCGACTCGCGCTCTGCCTCGCGCAGCTCCCGCGCGCGGGAATAGTTGCCGGGGTAGAGCTTGGCGTGGGTGTATTCGATATGCAGCGTTTTGGTGGTCACGCGGTCAAGAAAATAGCGGTCATGCGAGATCAGCAGCACCGTCTTCTTGTAGCCGATGAGAAATTCCTCCAGCCATAGCAGCGCGTCAATATCCAAATGGTTGGTCGGCTCGTCCAGCATGAGAATATCCGGCTCACGGCAGAGCAGGCGTGCCAGGGCTAGACGGGTGTTTTGCCCGCCGGAAAGAGAGGAGATGGGCAGCGAAAGCTCGCTTTCGGCAAAGCCCATGCGCAGCAGCATGGCGCGGCAGCGGCCGCGGTATTCCAGGCCCCCGCCGGCGGCATAGGCACGATGTGCTTCCCCCAGCGCCTCGCTCAGGCGCGTTGTCTCAACGTGGGAGGTGGCGGTGGCCAGCTCCTGCTCCAAGCGTGCGATCTCCCTTTCGGCCGAAAGCAGCTCGGGGAAGGCGTTTATCATATGGTCAAGCAGCGATTCGGTGCCGCCAAGGCTCTCCTCCGCCGTGCTTTGCGAGAGCAGCCCCACCGTTTTTCCCCGCGCGATAAACACCGCGCCGCGGTCAGGCGTGTACTCTCCCGTAATCAGGCGAAACAGCGAGGTCTTGCCCGCGCCATTGACACCGATGATGCCCAGGCGGTCTCCCTCATTAACGGCAAAGCCGATGCCGGAAAGGATCTCCCGCCCCCCAAACGAGAGCGAAAGGTCGGATGTGCTTAAGATGATCATAGTTTCTCCGAAATTCGTAAAAATTACGCAAAATGTATTGACAAATCACATGCGGTGTGTTACAATGGTCACAGAAAAAACGGAATAGCGATACCGCACTTCACCGCGCAACGCTATCAATTTCAACCGTTTTTGACAGGAAAGCAGCGCGGCAATGCCGCACCTGCGCCGTAGGCGCTTTCTTTTGGAGAAAGAAATGTGTGAATCCTGTTCGGGCACCGTCTGTTACGAAGGGTGTCCTTTTTACGAAAAAGAAACGGCAAGCACCGTGTGTGAATGCTGTGACGAGGTGATCGCCCCGGGGGATGGCCGCTATGTGCGGGGGGAGCGCAGCTTGTGTGAGGACTGCGCCGAGCATCTCTCGGCTGACGATCTGCTTGATCTGGGAGGTCTGCGCGGGATCGGCGAGCTGCTCACGCTGCTCGGTTATCGCCGTTCTTGACCCTCTAGCAGCTTGCCTCTTCCTCTAAAATGGCAAGCAAACGCTCAAACGATGCGGGCAGCGGGCAGGTGTGAACCATGGCCTCCTTCGTCGTTGGGTGCACAAACGCCAGCTCTCCTGCGTGCAGACATTGCCCGCAAAGGAGGGCGGCGTGTTTTTTTTCAAAGGGAGTATGGCCGCCGCCGTATACCGTGTCACCCAGTAGCGGGTGCCCGAGGTGCGCCATATGCACGCGGATCTGGTGCGTGCGTCCTGTTTCCAGCTGTAGGGAAAGATAGGTGATCTTGCCATAGCGGCGCAGCACGCGATAATGCGTGATGGCGCGGCGGCTGTGCCCCTCGCCCTCCCGCAAAACGGCCATTTTCTTGCGGTCGCGCGGGTGGCGGCCGATGGGCAGATCCACCGTTCCCTCATCCTGCGAAAAGCCGCCGTTGACCAACGCGTAATAGGTGCGCCGCATGGAGTGATCCTCCAGCTGCGCGGCAAGCGCGCGGTGGGCGGTATCGTTTTTGGCCACGGCCAGCAGGCCGCTTGTGTCCTTATCAATGCGGTGCACTATGCCGGGGCGCAGCTCGCCGTTAATGCCGGAAAGCCCGTCCTTGCAGTGATAGAGCAGGGCATTGACCAGCGTGCCGTCCTCGTTGCCGGCAGCCGGATGCACCACCATGCCGCTTGGCTTGTTGATGACCAGCAGATCGTCATCCTCATACACGATCGCAAGCGGAATATCCTGTGCCTCGGTCTCCACCTCGCGCGGGGCAGGCAGCTCGTAGCACAGCTCCTCTCCCGCCGCGGGGCGGTCGTTTTTATCAGCCGCGCGACCGCGAAGGGTAACATGCCCCTCTGCGATCAATCTGGCGGCGGCGGAACGGGAAATGCCCGCCGCCGCCGCCAGAATGCTGTCAAGCCGCGTGCCGCTTTGTTCTTCAGTTATCTGCAGCGTTGTCTTCACGCGCGCCTCCTTTTGCCTCGCGTCGCCAGTCAAGGATGAGGGCCAGCATCAGCATGCCGGCACCGATCGTGACAAAGCAGTCGGCTATGTTAAAGACGGGGAAGTTGATGATGCGGGCATCCAGAAAATCCACCACATAGCCAAGCGAGATGCGGTCGATCATGTTGCCGATGCCGCCGCCGATGATCGCGCCAAGGCCGATCTTCATCAGCTTGCTGTCGATCTTGACAAGGAACAGATAGGCAAGCATGGCGAGAATCGCCACCGTAGAGACCGACATAAAGATCCAGCGTTGGTCGGGGGCGGAAAAAAGAGACCAGGCAGCACCGGGATTGATGCGGTAGGTCAGATGAAACACATCTTGAATGATGGGAAAGGTGTCGATCGGCTTGAGGTAGGCCACGGCCAGCTGCTTGGTGATGATATCCAGCACCACCGCGGCGGCCATGATGGCAAGCGGCAGCCACCGCTCGCGCAGAAAGGAAAGAAATCGGTTCATAGGCATCTCCTATAGGGTGATAATGGGGAGCATGACGCTCAACACCGAGAGCAGCAGAAACGCAAAAAAGAAGGACATATCAATGGGAGAATGTTCACCAAAGTGCAGGCGTGAAAGAAGCGCGCGAACGGGAAGCACGACAGGCTCTGTCACCGTGTAGAGAATGGCAGCAAGAAAGCCCTCCTCCTCCGGATTGAAAAAGGAGAGGATGGCACGCGCAAAAAAGGCAAACTCCAGCACCGAGAGCAGAATGCGTATGCTCACGCACACAATATCAAACAGGGTCGTGAAAAATTCCAAGGTACTCCTCCTCGTAAAATCGACAGGGCTGCCCGTGTATCACACGGGCAGCCCTGTCATTGCGACTCAATCCTCGTCGTCTGCGCCGCTTTCACCGCGCAGGGCAGTGTCGGTGACATCGACATTGTTGGGCGTGATGATGTAGGTGTTGTTGGCAACACGCTTCATCTGACCGTCAATGGAGTAAGCAACGCCGCTGAGAAAATCGATAAAGCGACGAGCCACATCCTTGTTGGTAGCCTCCAGGTTCAGAACGACCGTGCGGCCGCTGAGCAGATGATCTGCAATGGTGGAAACGTCCTCAAAGTGCTCGGGGCGAACGACCTTCAGCTCGATGCCGCCACCGCCAAGATTCACACCACCAAAGCCGATGTTGCTGCCGGCAGGTGCCTCAGTGTCCTCAACCATGTCGTCATCCTGCTCGTCGTAGTAGCGACGATCGTAGTCTTCTTCCTCCGGGCGTACCGGTCTTTTGTTGAAAATTGCCATGTTTCCTTCCTCCCTAAACAAGTTTTGTTAAAATTTATTTTTCATTTTCCTTTTTGAATAAGCTGCGCCCTACGCGCACCATGGTAGCCCCCTCCTCGGCAGCCACACGATAGCTGTCGCTCATCCCCATCGAAAGAATGGGGGAATCACCAAACAGCCCGTCCGCTACGCAAGCGTCAAACAATTCACGCGTTGCGCGGAAATAGGGGCGATAGGCCTCCTCGCATTCCAATGCGGGAGCCATGGTCATCAGCCCGCGCAGGCAAAGATGCGGATACTCCGCGCCGGAAAGCGTGCGGCAAAAGGCAACGACCTCCTCGGGCAGTAGGCCGCCCTTTTGCTCCTCACGCCCGCTGTTGACCTCGCAAAGAATGTCCATGCATCGCCCGGCGCGTGCGCCCTGCCGCTCGATCTCGGCAGCAAGCCGAAGCGAATCGACCGATTGGATCAGCGAAACGTCGGAGACAAGATACTTGACCTTGTTGGTCTGTAAGGAACCGATGAGATGCAGCGCGGGGCAAAAACCGTGCTCCTGCAGCAGCGCCCGCCGCGCAGAAAAATTCTGCACGCGGTTTTCCGCCATGGCAGAAACACCGCATGCGGCGAGGGCCAGCACCTCGTCGTCTTTTGCACTTTTGGTGACCGCCACCAGCAGCGGGGTAGGCCGCCCGGCTCTTTGCGCATGGGTGGCAAGCTCGGCAAGAACGGCATCAAGATTGTTGCGGATATACGAAAAATCCTCCACCTCTTGCCATTCCTTTCCGGCCAAAAACGCCTTTTTTCACTTATACGAAATTATTATAACACAGATTTTTTCACATTGCAAGCATACACGCAAAAAAATCTAATAATTTTCGGCAGATGGTTTCTTTACTCGGCAGGCGTCTCCTCCGACGGGGCGGCGGGCATATCCTCCGGCTCGGGCGGCAGGGGCGGGGCAGAGGCAATGTTGGGAAGAATGGCCTCACCGTTCAGGAGGGAGAGAAAGCAGTCCTCGGTGCTCGGCACCTCCAGGCGCACGCCGTCGATATGTAAAAACCGCGCGTAGTCGTAGGTATAGGTGGAAAGGAGACGGTCAAGCGCGTCGTCCGACTGTGCCGCGATCAGAATGTCCTCCCCCTGCCGTCCCAGCACCAGCAGCGAGTGGTAGTAGCCGCTTGCCTCTCGCCCAAGCTGGATCACATCTCCCGGCTCAAGCTCTGCTGCCGTCACCTCCCGCCCAAAGGGGCCGACATTCTTGTTGCCGGTGAGAAAATTGTAAAAATATACAACTCCCGTCCAGGATGCCGTTCGCTCGGCGGGGGAGAGATAGTACCAGCCATAGACGGGCGTGTAGTTCATGGTGCAGCTTCCGGCATACACGCATTGGGAAACAAAATTGGTGCAGTTGCCGCCGATGCCGGCGTAATTGTAATATAAGGGGTTACGGTCAAGAGCCCAACGCCGTGCATAGGTGACGGCGTGCTCGCGGTTGTATTCCTTGACAACAAGCATAAAAAGACCTCCCGGTTGTGTTTTTTAGCAGTATATGCCGCGCACAAAAAAACGCCCCCTGCGGTACAGGGGGCGATCCGATTTATTTTTTGGGGGTATCAAATTCTTCGATCAGCTTGATCAGATCGGCAGCGGCATTTGGCTTGCGGATCAGATCAATGCTGGCGCGCATCTGCTCCAGCCGCTCGGGGTGATAGAAGAGCTGATAGACCACGTCGGTCAGACGAGCGGTTTTGGTGGCCATAATGGCAGCGCCGCTATTGCGCAGAAATTCCGCGTTTCTGTCCTCGTGTCCCGGGATGGGGTTGGCAATGATCATGGGCAAACGCTTGGCAAGGGCCTCGCTTGTTGTCAGTCCGCCCGGCTTGGTGACGATGCAGTCGGCAGCATCCATCAGCAGGCCGATCTTGTCGGTGTAGCCGAAATTCAGCACGCGATGGGTAAACTCAATGGCATCGATCTCTTCCTTGGCCTTTTTGTTGTTGCCGCAAACGCAGATCAGCTGCATATCCGTCTTCAGCGAGTCAAGCGCCTGCATATTGTCGGAGAGAGCGCCATAGCCCATGCTGCCACCCATCATCAACAGGGTAGGCTTGTGTTCGTCAAGCCCCAGCTCGCGCCGTGCCTCAGCCTTGTCGCAGGTCTTTGAGAATTGCTTGCGAATCGGAATGCCGATGGGGGTGATCTGCTCGGTCGTGAGCCCCTTTCGCTCGGCGGCCGGGATCAGCAGCTCGTTGGGGATGATCACACGATCGGTGCGCAGCGCCTCCTCCCAGAACGGGTGCATGACAAAATCGGTCACGATACCGATGGTGCGGGCACGCAGCGGCATTTTTTCGGCAATGACATCTAGGAAAATGCCGGCAAACACATGGGTGTAAACAATGACATCCGGATCGTATTCCTCGATGTAGGAGACGATCTTTTTCTTGATCATTTTGTAGGTGGAGCGGGTCAAGGATTTGCTGTAGGAGTTGACCTTGCGCTTTTCAAGCCGCGCGTATGTCCAAGCATAGGTGCGCTTAAAATCCGCGGTGGAAAGCAGATACCCTTTGGAAACGATGTTATACAGACTGCGGCTGATGTGCAGCCAGGTGTCTACTACGGTGCAATCATGCCCGCGCTCCTGCAGTGAGCTTTGGATCGAGGCGGCGGTGGCGTTATGCCCCTCGCCTGCGGTGATGGTCAAAATCAAAATTTTCATATGTGCCTCCTTCCCGGCAAAAGAAAAATCGCCCAGGTGCGGTTTCACTCTTGCAAAAACGGGAAAAGCCGTGTATAATGAAAGTGTAGATATTGATATTATACATCCGATGGATAAAAAAGTCAAGAGGCGGGAAAAAACCCGCGAAAGGAGCCGAAAATGGAACAGATCTATACCATACCCGTCAACGAGGCGTTTGATGCCTCGGCCGCCGATCATGCCTGCGGTTGCCCCATGTGCGCGCTTTATAACCGGCTGGAGGAAAACGAGCTGGATCTGATCCTCGGTGCCTCGATGATGGAGCCTGACGTGCGCCAGAAGACCAATGAGCTGGGCTTTTGCCATCGCCACTACGGCATGATGTTTACGCGCAAAAATCGCCTCGGCCTCGGCCTCATTCTCGAGAGCCATTTTGAAAAGGTCAAGCGCGACCTCTCGGGAGAGGGACTTGGCGCTCTCTTCGGGGGCGCGGGGAATGATGCCATTAAAAAGCTGGGCAAGCTGGAGGAAAGCTGCTATGTCTGCGGCCGCATTGAGACCAATCTCTCCCGTATGTTTGATACGGTGCTGCTGCTCTATCGGCAGGATTCCGCCTTTCGCCGCAAGCTGGCAGCGCAGCCCTATTTCTGTCTGCCGCATTACCGCCGCCTGCTGACGCTGGCCAAGACAAGCATGAGCAAAAAGGAATTTGCCGAATTTTACGCCACCATCTCGGAGCTGGAGCAGCGCTATGCCGAAACGCTTTCGGGGGATGTCAGCTGGTTCTGCAAGAAGTTTGACTATCGCTATCAGGATGAGCCGTGGAACAATGCCAAGGATGCCGTTGAACGCTCGATCCGTTTCCTCTCCGGCAACGAGGGGGGCGGCCCTGCCGGGGGAGAGCGTAAATGATCATTGAGAGCATCCGTATCGATAGCTTCGGCCGCCTTTCGGGGGTGGATTATACCTTTGGTGAGGGGCTTACCATCATCGAGGGGGATAACGAGTCGGGAAAAAGCACGCTGGCTGCCTTTATCCGCTACATGCTTTACGGTTTTCCCGATGCTCGCGGCAGCGAGCTGGCTGAAAAGAAAAAGCGCATCGATTGGCAAAGTGGTCGCGCGGCGGGCAGCATGGTCATCCGCGTGGGTGAAAAACGCTACCGTATTGAGCGTGTAACCACCGTTTCTACCGGTGCCCGCGCACGCGAGACCTACCGTGATACCGAAACGATCGTGGATTTAGAGAATAACACCCTGCTGCCGCCCGACGGGGAAAGCCCGGGCGAGCGGTTTCTTTCTGTGCCGGAGGCAGTTTTTATGCAGACGGCCTTTATCGGGCAGATCGGCCCGCAGCGGCCGGATGGCAGCAAGCTCACCTCCGCGATCGAGAACCTGCTTTTCTCGGGGGATGAGCAGACCAATCTCCCCCGTGCTCTTTCCAAGCTGGACGAGCTGCGCCGCGCGCTGCATCACAAGCGCGGCTCGGGCGGTGCTTTGCAGGAGCTGGAGAGCAAAAAGGCGGCGCTTGAGACCCGCCTTGCCACCGCGCGGGAGCAGAATGCCGCGCTGCTGTCTGCCGAGAGCGAGCTGGTAGCCGTTCGCCGTGAGCGGCAGACAAAGGAGGAGGAGGGGCGCACGGCCAAGGCGGCCGAGACGCTTTCTCGCAATATTTCGCTGGTACGCTCCTATGACCGCCTGCACGCGGCAGAGGAAAAGCTGGCCGCGGCCGAGGCCGCTCTTATCGGCATGGACGGCATGCCCTCCCACCGCCTCTCGGAAAGAGATCTGACCGATCTGGCGGTCGCCCGCCGCGCAACCGAGGATGCCGCCCGCCGCCTCGCGGACGCGACGGAGGACTATGAGCAAAAGCAACAGGAGACGATCTCTCCCGAGACAACGGCGCTGCTGCGCCGCACAGAGGGCGAGGGGGGGATAGATGCCATTGCCGCCTATGGCAGCATGCTTGATCGCCGCCGCCGCACCTGCCTGCTTTCGGGGATCGCTTGTGGGGTGCTCGGCATTCTTGCCCTACTGCTTGGGCTGCTGGTGCCTGCGCTTTCCGCACAGAAAATGCTGCTTCTGCTGCCGGGGGGCTTGCTGTGTGCAGCGGCTGCCCTTGCGTTTGCCTTGTTTGCTGCACGAAGAAATGAGCAGCTTGCCCTGTGCCGCTCCTACGGCGTAGCGGGGCAGGGGGCTTTGCTTGAAAAGCTGGCCGAGCTGCGCAGTGCCGCCCAAAGCGAGCAAACGCTTTTGGCCGAAGCGCGCCTGGCAGAGGAAAAGCTGCGCACGGCAGAGCTGGAATACCGCCGCGCAGCAGGCGAATTGGATACCGTTGTGCGTCGCTTTGATACCCGCTTGCCAAATGGCGAGACGACCGAATTTTTGGATCGGCTGGCCGAGGCCGCACGCGCGGTTCTGGAAAAAAAGAAGCTGCGTGAGCAGGATCGTGCCGCTGCCGCCGCCGCTGTAGAAACGCTGCGGGCGGGTCTGCGCGGCACAAATGAGGCAGCCGCGCGCGCAGCCCTGCCGGAGGGCGAGCTGCCCGCCGAGGAGGAGCTGAAGACCGAGGAGCTGCACGCCCGTGCCGAGTATGCCGCCGCGCAATGCCGCATTCTTGCCGAGCGTGAGCGCGAGCTGGAAAACAAGACTGTCAGCATGCGCAGCCGTATTGAGGATCCTGCCGTGCTCGAATCGGCGTTAGACGGCCTGCAGGACAAGCTGACTGCCGAAAATGAGAGGTATGCCGCTGTGCTGCTGGCCTGTGAGGCTCTTTCCGGAGCGGGTGAGCGTCTGCGTGCGGAGATCTCTCCCCGCCTCTCCGGCTTTGCCTGCCGTCTGCTCTCGGATATGACGGGCGGCAAATATGCAAGCGTGGGCGTGGGCAGCGATCTTTCCATGACCGTGGGGACCGATGGCGGCACCCGCACGCCGGAATGGCTTTCTGCCGGCACGCAGGACCTTGTCTACCTTTCGCTGCGCATGGCGTTGATCGACCTGCTCTATCGGGAAAAGCCCCCCGTCTGCTTTGACGAGAGCTTTGCCCACCAGGATGACATCCGCCTTGGCCGCGCACTCCGCGCACTGGCCGAAATCGCAGAAGAGGGGCAGCAATGCCTGCTCTTTACCTGCCACGCGCGAGAGCGCGAGCAGGCGCAGCAGGCCGCGCCGGGGGCGACGGTCATCCGCCTTTCGTAAATTTTCATACTAAAAATATAAATGCCGTGAAAAAACTATTGCTTTTTTCGCGCATCTGCATTATAATATTCTTAATAAAGACCGATTAGACCGATGGGAGAAGGAATGGGAAAACGGATATTGGTTGTTGGCGCTGCCAACATGGACTTTACAATGGAAATGCGCGCCCTGCCGCAGGCAGGTGAAAGCGTGACCGACGAGAGCCGCTATCGCTACACAGCGGGGGGGGCGGGTGCCGTAGCGGCACTGGCCATTACCCGTCTGGGGGGAGATGCGGTGTTTGCCGGCCGCCTTGGCAACGATATTCACGGCGACCGCCTCTCTCACCTCTATGATGAGGCAGGCATGGATACCCGCTTTATCAGCGTGGATCACCGCGCCCCGACCGGCATGCGTGTGATCCTGCGTGAGGATAACGGCAACAGCCGCACGGTCTACTATCCCGGTGCCAATGCAAGTCTTCTTCTTTCGGATGTGGAGCGCGCCATCACCGATGGCCGCCCGGATGCCATCTATCTGCAGACCGAGCTGGCGCCCGATATGGTGGGTGGCATCTCCCGCCTTGCCGACCGCTATGAGATCCCGCTCTGCGTAGAGGCGGGCGGGGCCGATCTTCCGCTTTCCTCGCTTGGGGAGGCAGAGATCCTTTGCCTTGATAACAAAGAGGCCTATGCCCTTACCGGTACCTTTCCCGTTGGCTCGGACAGCTGCCTGAAGGCGGCGGTCGAGCTGGAAAAGAAGATCCGCGCACGGCACTACCTCATTCGCCTGGGGGATCGGGGCATCTTTACCTATGATGGCCGCTATTGCCACATGGTGCCCGGCTGCGGCGTTCGCATTCCCGAGGGCACACCCCTGTGCGATTCGCTGACAGCGGCACTCTTGCTGGAATATCTGCAAAACGATGGTGATATCATGGCCGCCTGCCGCTTTGGTCTTGCGCTGAACGCGCTTCTCTTCAAAAACAGCGCAGATCCTGCCTATTTCCCCACCGCCGCCGAGGTTCGCTCGTTTGCCGAGCAGCACTAAGAAGGAGATAAACGTATGGCATACAATTACAAGGAATTTACCTACGCGTCAAGCGACGGCAAGAATCACATTGCCGCCTGCCTCTATACCCCGAAGGATCGTACCGTGCGTGCCGTTGTGCAGATCGTGCACGGCATGTGCGACTATATGGGTCGTTATCGTGAAATGGCTGCGGCACTCTGCGAGCAGGGCTATGCCGTTTGCGGCGGCGACCACCTTGGCCACGGGCACACCGCTCGCCACAGTGACGAGCTGGGCTTTTTTGCCGCCGAGGACGGTGCGGATACCGTTATCACCGATGTACATAAGCTGACCCTGTTGATGCGCAGCCAGTTCAATGGCTCGCCTCTGATCCTGGTGGGGCACAGCATGGGCTCGCTGATTGCCCGCCTCTATGCCTGCAGCTATTACCGCGATATCGACGGTATCGTCATTCTCGGTACCACCAACAGCCGCATTGCCTCGCTTGGCAAGGCGCTTGCCCGCCTGACCGTGCGCCGCAAGGGGGCCGGCTACCGCAGCAAGATGCTGACACGGTTGGTCTTTGGCAATTACAATAAAAAGATCAACAAATACGATCCCGCCGGCCCCAACTGGCTCTCGCGGGATGATGCGGTCGTGACGGCGCATGTCATTGACCCCTTCTGCAACTTTACCTTTACCGCCTCTGCCTATGCCGATCTCTTCAGCATGGTAGAGCGTGCCTCCTCCTCGCGCTTCGCGCAGGAGTATCCGAAGAGCCTGCCCACCCTCCTCGCCTCCGGCGATATGGATCCGGTTGGCAACTATGGCCGCGCACCGCGTGCGCTGGCCGCTCGTCTCTCGGCCGCCGGCACCAAGGATGTGACGCTCAAGCTCTATCCCGGCGCGCGGCATGAGCTGTTTAACGAGACCTGCCGCAAGGAATTCTTTGGCGATCTGATCGCATGGCTTTCCGAGAGATCCTGACCCGTCTGCCCGCCGTGGTCGGGCCTACCGCCTCGGGCAAAACGGCACTGGCCATCGCGCTTGGTAAGCGGCTTGATTGCGAGATCATCTCCTGCGACTCCATGCAGATCTATCGGGAGATGGATATCGGCACGGCCAAGCCAAGCCGGGAGGAGCAGGCGGCATTGCCGCATCACCTCATTGACTTTCTGCTGCCGGGTACGCCCTACAGCGCGGCCGATTACGCATCCGACGCCTATCGCACCGTTGAAGACATTCTTTCCCGTGGTCGCCTGCCTCTCTTTTGCGGCGGCACAGGGCTGTATCTGGATGCTGCCCGCCGCGGGGGTGAGGAGAACTGCGAAATCCCCGGTGCTACCGCCGTGCGCGAGAGGCTGGCGCAAGAGGCTGCCGAGCAGGGAAACGAGACCCTCTGGCAACGGCTTTCCGAGGTCGATCCTGCCGCGGCCGAAGCCACCCATCCCAACAATATTCGCCGCGTGATCCGTGCTCTGGAGATCTACGAGACCACCGGTATCCCCAAAAGCGAGTGGGATCGCCGCACGCGTGAGCGCCCCCCCGCCTTGCACATCATCCCCCTCATGCTCACCTACCCGGAGAGGGAGGTGCTCTACCGCCGCATGGATGCTCGCGTGGACGAGATGCTGCGTGCAGGTCTTGCAGAGGAGGCCGGCCGGCTTTACGAAAAAGGCTATCTTGCCCCCGGCTCTACTGCTGCGCAGGCCATCGGCTACAAGGAGTTGCTCCCCTATCTGCGGGGCGAATGCTCGCTTGACGATGCGCGCAGGGCGCTCTGCCTTGCCACCCGCCATTACGCCAAGCGGCAGTTGACCTGGTTTGAGCGGGACAGGAGCATCATTCGTCTGCAAGCCACCGATGAGAAGGGCGGCATGCGCCCGCTTGAGGAGCTGGCAGAGTGCGCTGTGCGCGAATTTCGCGCGGCGCAAGTAAAAGTGAATAGTGAAGAGTAAAGGTTGCCTTTTGCTGTGGCAAGAGGCTTCAAATAGAAAAAATATGTGCTTACATAAAGGAGAATTGCTATGAGACCGAACGAGCTGATCGCGCGCCTGGAGGCAGGCGCACTGGAAAACTTCCGCTGCCTGTATGGTGACGGTGTGAAGGAGCAGACCGAGCGTTATATCAAGGCGGTGAAGGAGTTTGCCGCGCTGTATGGGGAGGACCGTGAGGTATTTGTATTCTCGGTTCCCGGCCGTACCGAGGTGTGCGGTAACCATACCGACCACAACCACGGCTGCGTATTGGCTGCTGCCATCGACCGTGATATCATTGCTGTTGCCTCCCCGAGCGCAGAGCCGCTTGTTCGCGTACGCAGCGAGGGCTACCCCGAGGATCGCGTGCCGCTGGAGATCTGTGACGATCCCGATAAGCAGAAGGCCTTCAAGTCCAACGCCCTGGTCGCCGGTATGTGCGGTGGCTTCAAAAAGTACGGCTACAAGGTAGGCGGCTTTGATGCCTACACCACCTCCCGCGTGCTCAAGGGCTCGGGCATTTCCTCCTCTGCTGCCTTTGAGGTCATGGTTGGTAATATCCTCAACTACCTCTACAACGATGGCAAGGTAGAAAACGAGGAGATCGCCAAGATCGCCCAGTATGCCGAGAACGTATACTTCGGCAAGCCCTGCGGCCTGATGGATCAGATGGCTTGCGCGGTTGGCGGCTTTGTTTACATTGATTTCAACGACCCGAAGAACCCCATCATCGAGCCGATCAACTTCGCGCTGGATGAGGCCGGCTATGTGCTTTGCATCGTCAACACCGGCGGCAACCATGCCAACCTCAATGCCGACTATGCCTCTGTTCCGAGCGAGATGAAGGCTGTGGCTGCTGCCATGGGGCAGGAGGTTCTGCGTGGCCTGAGCGAGGAGCAGATCGTAGCTGCTATCCCCACCCTGCGCGAGAAGCTTGGCGACCGTGCCATCATGCGTGCTTTGCACTTCGTGCGTGAGAACGAGCGTGTAGGTAAGCAGGCAAAGGCACTCAAGGAGGGCCGCACGGCAGACTTCCTTGCCGGCATTTGCGCGTCGGGCGACTCCAGCTTCAAGTATCTGCAGAACGTATACACCACTCTCAATGTGGAAGAGCAGGGGCTGTCTCTCGCTCTCGCCGTAACCGAGGGCGCGCTTGCCGGAAAGGGCTGCGCATGGCGTGTACACGGCGGTGGCTTTGCAGGCACCATTCAGGCCTTTGTCAAGGCAGAGCTGGCTGACGAGTATCGTCGCCTGCTTGACGGTGTGTTCGGCGAGGGCTCGGCCATGATGCTGCGCATCCGTCCTGCCGGTGCCATCCGTCTGGATATCTGATTTTTCCCCTAAACCATCCGTAAGGAGATAACAAATGGCAACCAAAAAATCCGCGCCTAAGCCGCAGGTCAAACCTGTGGCTGCGGGCGATAAAAAGACCGCGCTGGAAACGGCGATTGCCCGTATTGAAAAAAGCATGGGCAAGGGTACCATTATGAAGCTGGGCGAGGCGGCCGATATGACCGTCAGCGCGGTTTCTACCGGCAGTCTGACGCTGGATATGGCACTCGGCATTGGCGGTGTGCCGCGCGGCAGAATTATTGAGATCTACGGCCCGGAATCCTCGGGTAAGACCACCGTTGCCCTGCATGTGGTGGCAGAGGTACAAAAGACAGGCGGCGAGGCAGCCTTTATTGATGCCGAGCACGCGCTGGATCCCCTCTACGCCAAAAAGCTGGGTGTGGATATCAACAATCTTCTCGTCTCACAGCCGGATAGCGGCGAGCAGGCACTCGAGATTGCCGAGGCACTCATCCTGTCGGGCGCGATCGATGTGATCGTGGTCGACTCGGTTGCTGCTCTTGTGCCGCAGCAGGAGATCGACGGCGACATGGGCTCCTCCCACGTTGGTCTGCAGGCGCGTCTGATGTCGCAGGCCATGCGTAAGCTTTCGGGCATCGTGGCCAAGACCAACTGCGTCATGATCTTTATCAACCAGCTGCGTGAGAAGGTTGGCGTGGTGTACGGCAACCCGGAGGTCACCACCGGCGGCCGTGCGCTGAAGTTCTATTCCTCTGTCCGCATTGAGGTGCGTAAGGCAGAGGCGCTCAAAAACGGCAGCGAGGTGTATGGCAACCATGTCAAGTGCAAGGTTGTGAAGAATAAGGTAGCACCTCCCTTTAAGACGGCAGAGTTTGATATTCTCTACGGGCAGGGCATCTCCCGCTCGGGCGAGCTGATCGAGCTTGGTGTCTTGCTGAATATCATTGATAAATCCGGCGCGTGGTTTTCCTATAACGGCAACCGTATCGGCCAGGGCAAGGAGAATGCCCGCAAGTATCTGGAAAGCGAGCCCGCCCTGATGGAGGAGATCGCCGAAAAGATTCGCGAGGCGGCGAAAGACACCGATATCATCGAGCAGTTTGAGCTGGAGGGCGAGGACGATGAGCTCGATATCCGCGATTTTGACGAGGAAGAGCTTTAATGCCCGGTCGCGTTCTGCGCGTTTCCTCTCCCGATATCCACGGTCATTTGCGTCTTTCTGTTGAGATCGAGGAGTTTGCCGGCAACACCCGCCGCACCTTTCGCCTCTCCGATAAACGGTATGACGCGCTCGGCGCGCCCGCAAAGGGGGATGCGCTTGACGACGAGATGCTTGCCGCTTTGGCCGAGGCAGAGGGCGAGATCCGTGCGCTCTCCAAGGCTGAAAGCCTGCTGGCCTACGGCGATAACAGCGCAAACGGTCTTTGCCGAAAGCTGCGCAGGCGCGGCTACTCGCAGGAGAATGCCGAGGCGGCTGTCGCGCATATGATGCAAAAGGGGTATATCCGCGAGGAGGAGCAGGTCTATCGCCTTGTTCTCGTTGCGGCCAACCGCAAGCATTGGGGGCCTCGCCGCATCGTAGCAGACCTGGCGCATAAGGGGTACTCGGTTGCGCTGGTAAAACGGGTGATTGAGCAAGCAAAGGACGAGGGAGAACTGGATTTCCAAGAAAGTGCCCGCGCCCTGCTTGAAAAGAAATTCGGGGATGAGCAGCCCTCGCCGCTTGAGCGAAGACGCGTGCTCTACCAATACGGGTATTGATAATGATCCACACTTGGGCGATCCGCACGGCGGATCGCCCAAGATATTGTTCTGTTTGAGGTTTCTAAAATGAGTAGCAACAAAAAAGTCAGAAACGCCGTTATGATCGGGGTGCTTTGTTCGGTCTCCTATCTCGCCGTCTATATCGCGAGAAACGTGCTCAGCGCGGTCACTCCGCAGATGATCGACCCGGTGACGGGTGTGACAAATAAGGACTATATTGGCGATCTTTCTGCGCTTTATCTGACCATGTATGCCGTAGGCCAGCTGATCAACGGTGTGATCGGGGATAAGATCAAGGCACAGTATATGATCAGCTTTGGCCTCTTCTTTGCGGGTGTGACGAATTGCTTGTTCGTCTTTATGCCCAATTCCTCCTGGCTTGCGACCGTGGTCTACGGCATGACCGGGTTCTTTCTTTCCATGATCTACGGCCCCATGACCAAGGTGGTGGCCGAGAATACCGGCCCGATCCATGCCACACGCTGTAGCCTTGGCTACACGTTTTCCTCCTTCTTCGGCTCGCCGCTTGCGGGCGTGCTGGCAGCGGTGCTCACCTGGCAGAGCGTGTTCTACGTCAGCTCGGCCGCTCTCGGTCTCATGGCGGTGGTCTGCTTTGTTGTGTTCTTGGTTTTTGAGAAGCAGGGCATCGTCAAATACGGGCAGTATCAGATAGAAGAGAAGGGGGCAAGCGGCGGCATTCGCGTGCTGATTCGCCATCGCATCATCAAGTTTTCCTTGATCTCCATCATCACGGGCGTGGTGCGTACCTCGGTGGTCTTTTGGCTGCCGACCTATATTGATGAGGCTCTCGGATATACGCCCGACGAGGCAGCCGGGATGTTCACCGTTGCCACGCTGGCCATTTCACTTTCCGCCTTTATTGCCGTCTTTGTGTATGAGCGGCTTGGCAGAAATATGGATCTGACGATTCTGATCATGTTCGTAGCCTCGGCCTCCTTCTTTGTTGCCGTTTATTTTGTTTCGCAGCCGATTGTCAATCTGGTGCTGATGGTGCTGGCCATTATCGGCTCAAACGCCGCTGCCTCCATGCTGTGGAGCCGCTATTGCCCCAGCCTGCGCGATACAGGCATGGTCTCGGGCGCGACCGGCTTTCTCGATTTTCTCAGCTATATGGCAGCCGCCGCCTCAAACATCATCTTTGCCAACGCCGCAGACGGCATTGGCTGGTCGAACCTCATCCTTGTGTGGGCAGCGATCGTCATGGGCGGCGTGCTGGTTGCCCTGCCGTGGAAGGGGACGTGGCGCAAGGCGTGAACACGTATGGAAGAAGAATGGGGCCGGTGCCAATTTCGCGCAAGCGAAATGGGTTCCGTGCCAGAAAGCAGAAAAGAAAAACAAGGCTTGCAAAGGTAGTCCCTTGCAAGCCTTGCTTTGGCGTTGGCGGTAATTGGTTTAGGCGGGAGGAGCAAGCCTCCCCTACTGTTTGTTTCCTGCGGCGACAAAACTTTTATCATCATAAAAGTTTTTGCGGGGCGTGGGGCGCTTTTTTCAAAAAGCACCCCACAAATCCCTCCCTATCACAGTGTCACAAAGCCCAGCTTGCGATTGACCTTGGAGATGGTCTTTCTCGCGCAGTAGGCGGCGGCCTCGGCGCCTTCCTTCATCACGCTTTCAAGGTAGGCCTTATCGGCGATCAGGCGTGTGTATTCCTCACGCACGGGAGCCAGGGCATCGGCACAGGCCTCGCCCACGGCCAGCTTAAAGTCGCCGTAGCCGCGACCGGCGAACTCGGCTTCGATCTCCTCGTTCGTCTTGCCGGTAAAGCAACGATAAATGGTCATCAGGTTATTGATGCCGTCCTTGCCTTCACCCGCGCGTACCTCACAGCCCGAGTCGGTCACGGCGCGCTTGAACTTACGCAGGATGTCATCCTTGCTGTCCAGAATGTAGACGATGGCGTTGGGGTTGGGATCGGATTTTGACATCTTGGCCGTCGGCTCGGCAAGTGACATGATCTTCATACCCGTCTGTGCAATATAGCCCTCGGGCACCACAAAGGTATCGCTGTACAGACCGTTAAAGCGCTGCGCGATATCGCGCGCCAGCTCTAAGTGCTGCTTCTGATCAACGCCTACGGGTACCAGCTCGGTCTGATAGAGCAGGATGTCGGCGGCCATCAGGGTGGGGTAGGTAAAGAGGCCGGCGTTGATATTGTCGGCATGCTTCTGGCTCTTATCCTTAAACTGCGTCATGCGGGAAAGCTCACCAAACATGGTAAAGCAATTCAGCATCCAGCCAAGCTCTGCGTGTGCGGGCACGTGCGACTGCACAAACAGCGTATTCTTTTTGGGATCAAGGCCGGCGGCCATATAGAGCGCGAGCGTCTCATAGGTGCGGCGGCGCAGATCGGCCGGCACCTGGCGCACGGTGATGGCGTGCATATCGACCACGCAGTAAAAGCAGTGGTATTCCTCCGAAAAGGTGCTGAAATTCTTAATGGCACCCAGATAGTTGCCAATGGTCAGGTTGCCCGAGGGCTGTACGCCCGAAAAGACTACCTTTTTATCTTGAAACATAAAGCTATACTCCTTCTGTCCGCGACTGTGAAAAAATCATTGCCTTTCTATTTTACCTCTTTTAGCCCGTGCCTGTCAAGTCCTGCGCGAAATTTGCGGCAAAATTGCGAAAAAAATAACAAATTCCATAAAAGCACTTGCGTTTTTGAAAAGATTGTGCTATAATGTAGAGTGGTAGATTACGGATAGGATCTACATAGTCGTTATAAAAAATATTTATATAAAACGGAGGAATTACAAGATGGAAAGAAGAAAAATTTCCATGGATGGTAACACCGCTGCGGCGCACGTGTCTTATGCGTTCACCGAAGTAGCTGCCATCTACCCGATCACCCCGTCCAGCCCGATGGCTGAGGTTACCGACACTTGGTCGGCATCCAACAAGAACATCTTCGGCGAGCCGGCAAAGAATATCTTTGGCGACAATGTCAAGGTTGTTGAGATGCAGTCTGAGGCAGGTGCCGCAGGTGCCGTTCACGGCTCTCTCGCTGCCGGTGCGCTGACCACCACCTACACCGCATCTCAGGGTCTTCTTCTGATGATCCCCAACATGTACAAGATCGCGGGTGAGCTTCTCCCCTGCGTCATCCACGTTTCCGCTCGTGCAGTTGCAT
>JAFTQX010000018.1 GCA_017462545.1 Clostridia bacterium | reverse complement strand
GCGTTCCCCGCTATCGTAGAGGAGTACATGGACAAGGTTAACGCCAAGCTGGGTACCGATTACAAGCTGTTCAACTACTATGGCGCACCGGACGCTGACCGCGTGATCGTAGCCATGGGCTCTGTCTGCGACGCAGCAGAGGAGGTTGTTGACTACCTCAACGCCGCAGGCGAGAAGGTTGGTCTCGTGAAGGTTCGTCTGTACCGTCCTTTCGTTGCAGAGAAGCTGTCCGAGGCAATTCCCGCAACCGTTAAGAGCATCGCCGTTCTTGACAGAACCAAGGAGCCCGGCGCTCTTGGCGAGCCGCTCTACCTCGACGTTGTTACCGCTCTTGCCCGCACCGGCAGAAGCATTCCCGTATACGGCGGCCGTTATGGTCTCGGCTCTAAGGACGTTACTCCTGCCAGCCTGTTTGCCGTTTACGCAAACCTGAACGCAGCACAGCCCAAGCAGGGCTTCACCATCGGTATCGTGGATGACGTTACCGGTCTCTCCCTGCCTGAGACCAAGGCTCCCGACGTTGTTCCGGCCGGCACCATCTCCTGCAAGTTCTGGGGTCTGGGCGGCGACGGTACCGTTGGTGCCAACAAGAACTCCATCAAGATCATCGGTGACTACACCGACAAGTACATCCAGGCATACTTCCAGTATGACTCCAAGAAGACCGGTGGTGTTACCATTTCCCACCTGCGCTTCGGTGATCACAAGATCAAGTCCACCTACTACATCACCCAGGCTGACTTTGTTGCATGTCACAACCCCTCTTATATGCTCAAGGGCTATAAGATCGTTAATGACGTAAAGCCGGGCGGTACCTTCCTGCTCAACTGCCAGTGGAGCGACGAGGAGCTGGATGCTCACCTCTCCACCGAGACCAAGCAGTACATCGCAGAGAACAACATTAAGTTCTACACCGTAAACGCCATCGACAAGGCAATTGAGATCGGTATGGGCAAGCGCACCAACACCATTCTCCAGTCTGCCTTCTTTGCTCTGGCCAAGATCATGCCGATCGACGAGGCTGTTGAGCATATGAAGTATATGGCAAAGAAGTCCTACCTCAAGAAGGGCGAGGCCGTTGTAGAAATGAACTACAAGGCAATTGATGCCGGTGTTGACGCACTGCACGAGGTAAAGGTTCCCGCTGCTTGGGCTACCGCTACCGTTGAGAACAAGGGCGAGACCGTTACCGGTAACCGCGAGGAGCTGGTTGCCTTCGTAAAGGATATCGTTCTGCCGGTCAACAAGATGCAGGGTGACTCGCTGCCTGTTTCCGCCTTCGAGAAGTATGTAGATGGTACCTTCCCGCAGGGTGCTGCCGCTTACGAGAAGCGCGGCGTTGCTGTTGAGGTTCCTACCTGGATGCCCGAAAACTGCATTCAGTGTAACAACTGTGCTTATGTTTGCCCGCACGCAACCATCCGTCCCTACGCCATGACCGAGGAGGAGGCTGCCGCTGCTCCCGCAGACACCAAGTATACGGCAAAGCCGGTTCTCAAGACCAACTACAAGTTCACCATGGCCATCAGCCCGCTTGATTGTATGGGCTGTACCCTCTGCGTAAAGGCTTGCCCGATCAACGCAAAGGCACAGAAGGATGGCACCGACAAATTCGCTCTCAAGATGGTTCCGCAGGCAGGCGAGCTTGCACAGCAGGCATCCTTTGACTACTGCGTAGCTAATGTTTCCGAGAAGCCCGAGCTGATCAACGAGACCGTAAAGGGCAGCCAGTTCAAGCAGCCGCTGCTTGAGTTCTCCGGCTCCTGCGCAGGCTGTGCAGAGACCTCTTACGCACGTCTCATCACCCAGCTCTTCGGTGAGAGAATGTATATCTCCAACGCAACCGGTTGTTCCTCCATCTGGGGTGGCTCCGCTCCCGCAACGCCGTACACCGTAAACCGTGAGACCGGCCGTGGTCCTGCATGGGCGAACTCCCTGTTTGAGGACAACGCAGAGCATGGTCTCGGTATGGCTGTTGGTCAGAAGGCCATTCGTGCCCGTCTGATCTCCAAGATTGAGGAGATGATGGCCTCCGAGAAGGCATCCGACGAGTTCAAGGCTGCCGCACAGGCATACCTTGACACCAAGGATGATGGCAAGAAGAATACCGCTGCTACCAAGGCGCTGATCGTAGAGCTCGAGAATGATGCTGCTGCAGGCTGTCCTACCGCTCCCGCTATCCTTGCGGAGAAGGATTACCTGAACAAGAAGTCCGTTTGGATCTTCGGTGGCGACGGCTGGGCATACGATATCGGCTTCGGCGGTCTTGACCATGTTATCGCCTCCGGCGAGGATGTGAACATCATGGTATTCGATACCGAGGTTTACTCCAACACCGGTGGTCAGGCATCTAAGGCCTCCAACGTTGGTCAGGTAGCACAGTTTGCTGCTGCCGGTAAGGGTATCGGCAAGAAGGATCTGGCTGCCATTGCGAGGTCCTATGGTTATGTATATGTAGCACAGATCGCCATGGGTGCTGACCCGAACCAGACCATGAAGGCTCTGGCTGAGGCTGAGGCTTACCCGGGTCCGTCCATCATCATCGGCTACGCACCCTGCGAAATGCACGGTGTTAAGGGCGGTATGGCCAACTGCCAGAACGAAATGAAGCGTGCTGTTGAGGCAGGCTACTGGCAGATGTTCCGTTACAACCCCACGCTGAAGGCTGAGGGCAAGAATCCCTTCATCCTGGACAGCAAGGAGCCGACCGGTGACTACCAGGCATTCCTGCAGAGCGAGGTTCGTTACGCTCGTCTGGCACAGTCCTTCCCGGAGAGAGCAAAGGAGCTGTTTGCAAAGTCTGAGGAGAACGCCAAGGCGAAGTACGAAAAGCTGGCTGATCTCGCGAAGTAAGAAAAAACACCCAAGTGGTGTCCCATTAAAAATGCAGCATGTATATGCTTTTTTGCGCAGCAAAAAGGGCGAGAAAATATTTCTCGCCCGCATTTTTATATATTGCAAGAGGCTCGACGGATTTTGAGCAGAAATCTTCGTTTTACACCCGATAGCCGTATGGACATACGGCAAGGGGGGAAAACGGAGATAGTAAACAAAAAATAGATAAAATGGAGAAAACCGTAGGTTTTCTACCTTAGAACAATGTGAAAAGGCCAGCTTCTTCGATAGCAAAAGAGAAAGAGAGAAGAAAATTTCTTCCCTCTTTTTTGTTTACGATTATGCCAAAATGCGACAGCCCCTTTCGCTTGGTTCTTTTGCACAAAAAAAGCCGTCTCGATTTGTTGAAAACGCCGATTTTGGAGGCGCTCGCTTTACAAAACGAGGGGCGATGTGGTATACTGTATTCGTATAATTTTCACTATTTTTGGCTGCTTTTGAAAAAACGATGCTCGATCGTTGCTGCCTCTTTGCGCGTGTATTCTGGCGGTGCGACAGCATGAAAGAAGGGCCAAGACAAGGAAGGGAATCTCTTATGAAAAGAATACTGGCATTTCTTTTACTCGTGTGCATGCTGCTGCCATTTACAGCCTGTGCACCCTCCACCAAAGATCCTGATAAGGATAATGAGGATGATACCACGATCGAATGGCAGGATAGCGTTGGCGTGAAGGATTTTGGCGGCGAGGATGTCGTCATCTCCGTTATGGACAACTATGAATATGAGTTGTTTGGTGAGGAGAACTCCAAGGAGGTGCTCGACCAGATGCTCTATAAGCGCAATCGTGCCATCCGCGATCGCTTTAACGTGAATCTGGTCTCCTTGCCCAGTAAAACGACCGGTATAACTGACCAGCAGTCACATTTTAACGATGTCCAGGAAGCCATGCTGAACGTGGATGCGGATTTCGACCTGATCGCCATGTTCGCATATCAATCCGGTAAGCTGATCACCTCGAACTATTATCTTGACTGGCGCAATGAGGTTCCTTACTGCAAGGACAGCATTAAGGCCGGGGCTGCTTGGTGGCCCAAGGGCATCAATGATGACTGCACCGTGTGTGGGCATCAGTACGTAGCTGTTTCAGACGTGTGCATCACGGCAATTGAGATGGCATGGTCGATCGTGTTCAACAAGGATCTGGTCGGCAACCATAATATTGCGAAGAAAATCGGCAACTATGATACGATGTATCAGGTTGTCGATGCCGGCGAATGGACGCTGGATGTGATGAAAAATGCCCTCAAGGACTTTAACGTTGCCGGGGCAGACGATACCGATCCCATGGACGACCTGTATGGCATGATGATCCAGGGCAGCACCGGCATGGACGCCTTTGCCTTCTCGCTCGGCTATCACTATGTTATCAATGACGGTGTAAATGTTCCCGAGCTGTGGACGCCTACCGGTGGCACGATCTCTACGCTGGAGACGTTGCGTGATTTCTGCTATTCCAAGGGCGTATACTACTCTTATGCCTTGGGGCACACTGATGATGACCTCGCCACCTTCTTTGCCGAGAGACACGCACTGTTTGCTACCTTGCCGCTCGAGCACTTGAAAAAGGATGTCATCCATGAGATGGAGGATGCCTTCGGCGTTCTGCCGTATCCCAAGCTGAACAAGCAGCAAAAGAAATATCTCTCCGGTACAGTGGACCATTACTCGGTTCTTTCTGTACCCTATACCAATTTTAATACCGAAAAAACCGGCGCGGTGCTGGAGGCGATCTCTGCTTACAACAACCTCTATATCAACGACCTCTACTACGAGTCGATCGTGACTCACAAGAACACCCGCGACCCTGACTCTGTTCGTATGATCGACATCATCATGGATGGCCGTGTGTACGACTTGACCACCTATCACTATAATGACCTGATGATCATTGACGAGACCGCCAAGGAGGGCGCCCTCGGGCTATTCTTCCGTCATGCCGTTGCCTTCCCCACCGAGGATATTTCTGCCTACTGGCAGAGCGGCCTCAACCATCTGCCCGAGGACTTTTATGATCTGATCGATGATTATATGACCATGTTCTCCTGATGCGCATCGGATTGTGCAAAAAAATCAGCGATATCTGTAAATACATCAATATCGGCATCCTTTATAATAAACATAGAAGGATTTTGCGCAATGCCCCTTGGCATCGCTGCAGCTGTATGGAGGAAATATGAGAAGAATTATCGCACTGCTCCTGCTTGCATGCATGGTCATTCCGCTTGCGGCTTGCCCTGCGGCGACCGACCCGAGCGGCCCGAGCAAGCCGGGCACAACCCCCTCGGATAAGCTTTGGCAAGATAGCATCGGCACCTACGATTTTCAGGGTGGGGAGCTTGCTATTTCGGTGGCAGACCAGTTTGAATATGAGCTGTTTGGCGAAGAATCCTCGCAGGATACGCTGGACAAATTGCTTTGGGAGCGCAACGAGGCACTCAAGGAGCGCTTTAACGTAGAGCTGGTTTCCGTTCCGGTACATACCTTGGGCGAGATGGATCAGAACGCGCACTACGATGCCGTGCAGAAGGATCTGATGCTTTCTGTGGTCGAGTATGATCTGATCGCCATGTTTGCCTACCAGTCCGGAAAAATGATCACCCAGGGCTATTACCTTGACTGGCGCAGTGACATCCCCTACTGTCGGGATAGCATCAAGGCCGGGGCGGATTGGTGGCCCAAGGGTATCAATGACGACTGCACCGTGTGCGGTCATCAGTACGTTTCTGTTTCGGATATCTGCATCACCGCCATTGAAATGGCATGGTGCATGGCCTTTAATAAGGAACTGGTCGATACCCATAACATCGCGCGCAAGATCGACAATGCCAATACGATGTATGATATTGTGGACAGCGGTAAATGGACATTGCAAAACATGTACACGCTGCTCAAGGATTTCTATATCCCCGGCACCAATGATGCCAGCAGAGAGGATGACCTGTACGGCCTTCTTCTTCACAGCGGCACCGGTGTAGATGCCTTTGCTTTTTCGCTTGGGTATCACTATTTGCAAAATGATGCCGTTAACCCGCCCGAAATGTGGGAGCTGACCAGCGGCGTGGTATCCACGCTGCAGACCCTGCGTAATCTGGCACAGTCACAGGGCTGTTATTACACAGGTGTTGGAAAATTGAATTCATATGCGGAGCAGGATCAGTTCTTTGCCGAGCGGCACGCGTTGTTTGCCACCCTCACGCTTGACCAGATGAAAACGGATATTATTCACGATATGGAGGACAAATACGGCGTGCTCCCGTATCCGAAGCTGAATGAGGCGCAAAAGAAATATCTCACCGGCTCGCAGGATCACTATTCGGTGCTCTCGGTGCCGTACACCAACTTCGATTTCACAAAGGTCGGCGTGGTTGTAGAGGCACTCTCCGGCTATAACAACCTCAATGTGAATGATCTGTACTATGAGGCAATTGTAACGCACAAGAACACGCGCGACCCCGAATCCGTTCGCATGATCGATATCATTATGGATGGTCGCGTGTATGATTTGACCACCTACCACTACAATGAGTTGGAGGTCTCCGATGAGCCGAACGGCGCATTCGGCCTCTTCTTCCGCTATTGCGTTGCCAACCCCACCAAGGATATCGCCTCCTACTGGAGCTCCTGTCTTGGGTTCCTTCCGGAGGATGTCGAGGATCTGATCAACGATTACGCAGAGGTTGCACAAGGCATTATCGGATGATCCATGAAAAAAGAAAAGCCACGGTCGAGGAAACGTTTCCTCGACCGTGGCTTTCTCTTTATTCCTTAACAAGCTGCTCCGCGCAGCGAACGGCCTCCATCGCGTCCTTGGCATAGCAATCCGCACCGATCCGTGCGGCATACTCGCGGTTGAGCACCGCGCCGCCGACGATCGTGTTGCACCACGGTGCCTGCGCACGCAATTGGCGGATCGTTTCCTCCATCGCGGGTACGGTGGTCGTCATCAATGCGCTGAGCGCGGCAATCGGCGCATGCAGGCGCAGCACTTCTGCCACGATCTCCTCGGGCGGAACATCCTTGCCAAGATCGCTGACAGCAAAGCCGTAGTTTTCTAACAGCAGCTTGACAATGTTTTTTCCAATATCGTGAATGTCGCCCTGTACGGTGGCAATCACGATCGGTCCGCGCGTATTTTGCGATGCCTCGTCTGCTGCCATGGCATCCTTGATGCAGGTAAAGGCGGCCTTGGCCGCCTCGGCTGCCATCAGCAGCTGGGGCAGATAAACGGTTTTTTCCTCAAAGCCGCGACCAACCGCATCCAGCGCGGGAATGATCTCCTCATTGACAATGCACAGACCCTTGCGCGTGGTAAGGCAGGCGCGTGTCAGCTCGGCTGCGCGCTCATGCATGCCGCGGGCAATTGCCTTTTGCAGCGCGCTGCCTGCCTCCGCTGCGGCTTGCGGGGCGGCAGACGGTTGTGTGGCGCTTGGTGCTGCGGGCTGCAGTGCGGGAACGCAAGCGATATAGTCGGCGCAGCTTTCATCCATCCCGTGCAGGGCACGGAAGGAATACCAGGCGCGCATCATGTCGGGCGAATGCGGGTTGAGAATGGCGGCCGAGAGGCCGTTTTCCATCGCCAGCGCAAAGAAGGTGCTGTTGATCGCCTCCCGCGCGGGTAGTCCAAAGGAGACGTTGGAGACCCCAAGGGAGGTGTGACAGCCAAGCTCCCGGCGGATGGTGCGCAGGGCGGCGAGCGTTACGGCCGCCGCTTGCGGCTCGGCACTCACCGTCATGGTCAGCGTGTCAAAGATGACATCCTTTTTATCAATGCCGTAGGTGGCGGCCGTGTCCAGAATGCGGCGCGCAATGGCCACACGTCCCTCGGCCGTTTCGGGAATGCCATCCTCATCCAGCGTCAGCGCGATGACCGCGCCGCCGTATTTCTTCATCAGCGGGAAGATGGCGTGCATGCTCTCCTCCTTGCCGTTGACAGAGTTGAGCAGCGGCTTGCCGTTGTAGCGGCGCAAGGCCGCCTCCATGGCGGCGGGGCTTGCCGTGTCAATTACCAACGGCAGGTCAATAATCGCCTGCAGCTCGCATACTGCGTGTGTCAGGACGGCTGTCTCGTCAATGCCGGGCAGACCGACGTTGACATCCAACAGCTGCACCCCGGCCTCCTGCTGGCGTACACCCTCGTTCAGAATGTAGTCGGTGTCCCCCTCCATCAGGGCCTGCTTTAGTCGCTTTTTACCGGTGGGGTTGATGCGCTCGCCAATCAGCAGCGGCATCCCTCCAAAGTGTACAGCATGTGTATACGAGGATACCACGGTATCCGTCTTGTTTTCAATTGGTAGCGGCTCTATGCCCGCCACGCGCGCGGCAAGGGCGTGAATATAGTCGGGCGTGGTGCCGCAGCAGCCACCCGCAACACGCACACCGCGTTGGCATAGTGCGGCAACCTCATCGGCAAACGCCTCGGCGCTGATGTCATATTCGGTTTTGCCGTTTCGATCGATCGGCAGTCCCGCATTGGGCTTAAGCACCACGGGCAGAGAAGAGGTGGCCAGCAGCTCCTCAATCACCGGCACCAGCCCGCGAGGGCCAAGGGAACAGTTGGCACCAATGGCATTCGCCCCCATCCCCTCCAGCATGGCAACCATGGCGGCAGGGGTAGCCCCTGTCATCAGCTTGCCGTCCTCGCCGTAGGCATTGGTAACGATCACGGGGAGATCGGTCTCCTCGCGCACTGCCAAGAGGGCTGCCTTGGTTTCATAGCTGTCGTTCATCGTCTCAATCGTGATGAGATCTACCCCGGCGGCTACACCACGGCGTACCGTCTCACGAAAGAGCGTGACAGCCTCTTCAAAATCAAAATCGCCATACGGGCGCAAAAGCCGCCCACAGGGGCCAATGTCCAGCGCGATGTATTTCTCTTGCGGCGCGCGCGCGGATTCCCGCGCGACGCGCGCGTTCTCTACGGCCGCCTTGATGATGACATCCAGCTCGGCCGCCGAAAAATGCAGCAGATTCGCGCCAAAGGTGTTGGTGTTGACCACGTGGCTGCCCGCCTCAAAATAGGCGCGGTGAATGGCACGCACATCCTCGGGAGGGGTGATGCTCCAACGCTCGGGGCTCTCTCCCGGCAAAAGACCGCGTGCCTGCAGCAGCGTGCCCATGCCACCGTCTAACAGAACGGTATTCGTCTTCAAAAAATCTAAAAATTTCATCATAGCATTCTTTCTTTCGCAACGCCGATCAGGGCGCTGACCGATTTGGTAGGAGACATCAATCCGCTGCCTGTCAGCGTCAGCCCGATCGCCCGTTCGCAATCCAGCAGCGAAAAGAGCGGGGCTTGAAAGGCAAGCGGCAGATCTCCATAGCCGGGGCTGAAGCGCGAGCGGCAGAAAAGCCCCTCGTTCTCCTTTTCTTTTGCCATCTCGGCAGAGAAAAGGTCGCATAAGGCCTCAATCCGTTCTGCGCCCAACGCCTGCAGCAGCACCGCGCGGGCAGGCGAGAGACGGCTCTCTCGCGCCAGCAGACGGTCAAATCCCAGCCCCACCGTGGCGGCAAACAAAATCACGCGCTCGCACCCGGCAAGATGACCGGCAAGCGAAGCAGAGGACACGCGCGCGCCACCGATGTCACAGGTGCTTTCATGTACCGCCACGGGTGCCTCGCGATAGCAAAGACGAAAGGCAAGGGTCGGCTCTGCCATCCTGCGGCACTCTGCCAGCAGGGCAAGCATGTCCTCGCTTGCCTCGCGGCAGCCCGCATAGCGCAAAACCTCGCGCTCGTCTACGGGCGGTGGCGGGTAGCTTTTTCGACACACGGGGGTCATTTGCCGAGAATATCCGACAGGTTGGCCATGATCTTCTCGGCCACCTCGGGCTTGTTCATGGAGTAGACGTGTACGTTTGTGATGTTGTTGGCATACAGGTCGATGATCTGATCGGTCGCGTAAGCGATGCCGGCCTGCTTCATGGCGGCGGGATCGTGACCAAACTTGTCCACCAGGCTCTTAAAGCGTTGCGGCATAAACGAGCCGGAGAGCTTGATGGCACGCTCGATCTGATTGGCATTGGTGATTGGCATAATGCCGGGAATGACTGGCACGGTAATGCCCGCCTCACGGATCTTGTATAGGAAATTATAGAGCAGGTTGTTATCAAAAAACATCTGCGTGGTCAAAAAATCACAGCCGGCCTCCACCTTTTCACGCAAGCGGCGAATATCCTCGCGCTGGTCGGCACTCTCCGGGTGGATCTCCGGGTAACAGGCACCGCCAATGCAGAAATCGGCACCGCATTCGCGCAGCTCACGCACCAGGTCGATGGCGTAGCGGTAATCCCAGCGCGAGCGATCCTCCCCCTCACGCCCTGCGGGAATATCGCCGCGCAACGCCATAACATTCTCAATGCCCGCCTCGCGAATGGCCGCGATCTTTTCGTGCACCGTCTCACGGGTCGAGGAAACGCAGGTCAGATGAGCAAGCGAGGGGACGTTGTATTTTTCCTTGATGTCCTTGGCAATGTCCAGCGTGTAACGGCTGGTGCCGCCGCCTGCGCCGTAGGTTACGCTCATAAAGGCGGGGTGCAGGCTGGCAATCTCGCCGGTGGCAGCCTTTACGCTCTCAAAGCTGGTCTCCGTCTTGGGGGGGAAGACCTCAAAGGAAAGCGAAAGGGTATCTTGTTTGAGCAGATTGATGATCTTCATATGGCAATCCTTCTTTATAAGATAAGCCTATTATACTACTTATTCCCGCACAATGCAAGATTTTTTTCTTCGCGGCGGCAGAAAGGGGCGTTTTCAGAAACGCCCCATCAAAAAATGATCGCCAAGAATCCGTTCTGCCGCTTGCGAAAATGCCCCCTCGTCTCCGCTTGTCAGCAGCTCGCAGCGCCCGGCGCCTTGCAAAACGGCGGGCGGCAATGTGGCGGCCAACACCCGTGCCGCTTCGCGCGCGCTGTCGATGATGCGGGAATGGGGAAAGAGCAAGCCGATCTCTTCTGCAAAGTGTGAAAAATGCGTGCAGCCCAGCACCACCGCGGTCGGACGCCTGTTACAAACAGAAGCAAGCACCTCGCCTACCGCCGCTGTGCCGTGCACGTCGCGCTCGGCCATGCTGACAAGCGCCGGGCAGGCCAGCGTGGTGACAGACCCGCCGCAGGCACGCTCCAGCATGCAAGAAAGCAGACCTGCCTTCACGGTTGCCTGTGTGCCAAGCAGCAAGATCTCTTTTCCGCGCACTGCGCGGCAGGCTTCCACCGTCGGCTCCAGAATGCCGTAAAGCGGCAGGGAGAATTCGTTTTGCAGCATAGGTAACGCCACCGAGCTGATCGTGCCGCAGGCAGAAAGGATCACGCTCGCGCCGCGCGAAGTAAGGCGGGTGATCGCCCGTCTACCAAGTGCCATCAGCTCCCACCCCTCGCGCGTGCCATAGGGTAGGTTGCGCGTGTCGGCAAAATAAAGCAGATCGGCAGTCGGGCAGCGGGCGCGCAGCTCGCGCAGGGCATACAGCCCACCCACGCCGCTGTCAAACAGGCCGATCATACAGCCGCCCCCGCAATCATTTCACAAAGCAGCTCTTCCATCGTGCGCTCCTTTGTCAGCAGACGCGGAAACATGCTGATGGTTGTAAAGCCGGGCATGGTGTTGATCTCATTGAAGTAGATTCGCCCCGTCGTGCGAGAAAGAAAAAAGTCCACCCGCGCCCCGCCGCGGCAGCCAAGCGCACGAAACAGGCGTGCGGCATAGCCGCGAATCCGCTTTTCCTCCGGCGGCAGCAGGGCTGCATGGTCAGAGAGCCTTGCAGCATTCGTCTCGTATTTTGCCTCATAGCTGTAAAAGCTGTCCGCCTGCGGCAAAATTTCGCCGGGGGAAGAGACCTCCAGCCCAGTTTGGGTGGAAAGCACCGCCACCTCCAGCTCACGGGCAGGGATAAAGGCCTCGGCCAGCACGCAGTCGTCCTCGGCTGCGGCGATATGTAGGGCATCGGCAAAGTCGGCGCGGCGATCCACCCGTGCCGCGCCAACAGAGGAGCCGGAATGCGCAGGCTTGAGAAACATGGGGTAGCTCAGCCGCTCCTCGGCTGCCTCACACGCCCGCGCGGGCGAGGTGAGCAAATCCCCCGTGAGCGAGACCCACGGCACCACAGGAATGCCCATGGACCGCGCCAGAATTTTGGTCACGTTTTTATCCATGCCGATCGCACCGGCCTGCGTTGCGCTCCCCACATAGGGGATGCCCGAAAGTGAAAACAGCCCCTGCAGCCGCCCGTCTTCACCGTATGCGCCGTGCATCACGGGAAAAAGGACGTCCGGCAGCACTCGCCGTATGGCCGCCCCGGGGGGGAATAGCCATAGCCCGCGCAGGGCGCGGTCGGGCGAGAGCAGACAGGGAAAGGCACCCGCTTGCCATCTGTCCGCCTCAATCTCATCGGGGGAAGCCTCGGTCATCAGCCAGCACCCCTCGCGGCTGATGCCGATCTTGTAGATCTCATAGCGTTCTTCATCCAGCGCACGCAAGATCGCCGCTGCCGAGCGGAGAGAAATTGCGTGCTCGTTTGAGATGCCGCCAAAAAACAAAGCCAGCTTGGTTTTCACATAACCACCCCTTTCCCTGCCATTTTATGCAACAAAGGGGAAAATGGTACAAAAAGAAAAAAGGATAGGGCAGCTCTAGCCTATCCTTTTCAAAATTGCCATCCGATCTCTCCCGCCAAAATCCTGTCTGATCTCGCAGGTAAAGCCGTTTTCTTCGGCCAAAAGACGCAATCCGTCCGCCTGGCGATAGCCGATCTCAAAAACAAAGCACCCGTTCTTTGTCAGCAATGACGCACATTCCGTGATAAAATGGCGGTAAAAGACCAGCCCATCCTCGCCGCCGAGAAAGGCGACGGGCGGCTCGTGGTGCAGCTCGGGCGCAACCTCTTCCCATTCCGCCGGTGTCACATACGGCGGGTTAGAAAGTATCATGTCATACCGAGCCTTCTCGAAAACGGGCGCACGTGCGGCAAGCAGATCGGTCTCGTGGAAGAAAATACGATCGCGCACGCCGTTCGCCTCAGCGTTTTCCCTTGCAAGGGCCAACGCCGCTTGCGAGATGTCGTAGGCCTCTGCCCGTGCATCCGGGCGATGTGCCAGGGTAGAGATGGCGATGCAACCGCTGCCTGTACAAAAATCCGCAAAGAGAGCCCCGGTGGGGAGCTGCTCGATCGCGTATTCCACCAGCAGCTCGGTGTCCTGGCGGGGGATCAGACAGGCGGGCGTGACGCGGTATCTCTCGTCAAAAAACCATGCCTCTTCTAAAATATAAGCAAGCGGCTCGCGCGCCTCACGTCGCGCAATGGCCGCAAGCAGCGCGGGGGCGGAACAATCCGCCCCCGGCTCGGCAAGTGCCAAAGCGGGGCTCATGCCGCTGAAGTGGCAAAACAGCCGCTTGGCCTCTTCGTTATAGTCCTCTATACCTGCTGCACGCAGCCGTGCGGCGATCTCGGCGCGTCTCACGCCTCGCCCTCGGTGCTCGGCTCGGCTGCCGTTTCCTCAGCGCTCGGCTCCTCGCCCTTCTTTTCTTCATACACCGTAGGGTCAAAGTCCGGGAATTCCTCAGGCAATGCCGCCTTGAGAGAGGTAATGGCCACCTCCAGCATGCCGTCGTCCGGCTCGCGGGTGGTGATGCGCTGCATCCAGATGCCGGGGGCGGAGAGGATTTTTGTGATGATATTCTGATGCTTGCCCGCCAGCATGATAAACTCAAAGCCGATGCCCACCACAAAGGGGAGCAGCAGCAAACGAATGAGGGTATACAGCCACTTGGCATCCACGATCTGCGATGGCAGAATGTAGCGTAGCGCAATGCCCAGCGCCACACCAAGCAAAATCATTACAAACATAAAGCTGGTGCCGCAGCGAGGGTGAAAGCGGGTGTGCTTGCGCGCGTTGGCAGGGGTCAGCTCCTCGCCCGCCTCATAACAGGCAATGGATTTGTGCTCCGCGCCGTGATACATAAAGGTGCGCTTGATGTCGGGGATCAGCGAGACAAGCCAAATGTAAAGAATGAAAATCAGCACCTTCATGCCACCCTCGATCAACCCCTCTTGCCAGCCATCAAAGCTGTGGGAGCAGGCCCACTCCAGCAGGTCGACGCATTTGCTCGGCAGGTAGAGAAAGAGCGCGATCGCCAAGGCAACGCCCAGCACCATCGCAATAGCCGTTACAATGTCAAACAGATTGATGCCCAGCTTCTTTTTCATCCATTTCTCAAAGCGGCTCTCTTCGATCTCGCCGCCGTAGGCCTCGGCGCTGATGTTCATGGTGTGCATGCTCAGCACCATCGATTCTACAAAATTGATGACGCCGCGCAAGATCGGCAAATTCAGGATCTTGTATTTCTTGCGTAGTGGCGTGTGCTTCTCGCGCGTCAGCGTCAGCTCGCCGTTCTCCTTGCGGCAGGTAACGGCTACGTCCTCGCCGGCACGCATCATCACGCCCTCAATCAGTGCGCCGCCGCCCACACGCCCAAGGCGAGAGGGGCAGGCGTTTTCCGTTTTGTTTTTTGCCATGTTTTCTTCCTTTCTATATATAGCAGCATCACGCGTGCCGCTCGACAAATATCTCCTTATAAGTATAGCACACTTTTTCGGTAAAATAAAGACATGATGTAAACATTTTGCCCCATCTCTGCTATAACTTCCGCTTATTCCGGCCGTTTCTGCTATCAGAAATTGAAAATTTGTAGAATTTTTTTCAAAAAAGGGGTTGACAAACTCACGAGGATTTAGTATAATAGCAAAGCACCTCGCGGGAAGAATGCTTTTCGAGAGGAGCAGCCACGAAAAAGAACCGGATGTCGAAAAAACTTTTTGAAAAACTTTGAAAAAAGTATTGACAAATGGGAAAAGGAGTGGTATAATAAAAAAGTCGCAGGCACGAAGGGGAACCGGAGAGCGGCGGCGAAAATCGGTCTTTGAAAATTGAACAACAGAATTTCTAAAGCACTGAAAAGTGCGATGGAATCTCGTTAAAAACACATTGAGTAAACTCAAAAAGTAAGAGAAGCTTGGAAAAGCAGCTCTAAAAAAGGATTT
>JAFTQX010000017.1 GCA_017462545.1 Clostridia bacterium | reverse complement strand
TTTGCTCCCTCAGGATGACAAAAAAGTCTTGTCATCCCGAGCGTAGCGAAGGATCTTTTCAACAAGATCCTTCGGTCGCTTTGCTCCCTCAGGATGACAAAAAAGTCTTGTCATCCCGAGCGTAGCGAAGGATCTTTTCAACAAGATCCTTCGGTCGCTTTGCTCCCTCAGGATGACAAAAAAGTCTTGTCATCCTGAGCGTAGCGAAGGATCTTTTATCCCCATTCATAGGAGAAACCATGGAGCTTTTACAGTTAAAATACTTGTGTACGGCGGCGCGGCTGGAGAATTTTTCCCGCGCCGCGCGGCATCATAATATTCCGCAGTCTGCCATTTCCAAGACCATCGCCCAGCTCGAGCGTGAGCTTGGTGTGCAGCTCTTTGTGCGAAACGGCAACCGCGTCGCGCTCAGCGAGGCGGGCAGAAGATTCTGCCGCGAGGTACAAAAATCGCTGGACATTTTAAGCGAGGCCGCGCAAAGCATCAAGGGCAGCGGTGACGCCACGCTGCATGGCGAGGTGCACCTTTTGCTTGAGGAGCATTCGGACGAGCTGCTGCGCCTGGTCAGTGACTTCCGCAGTGAACATCCCGGCGTGACCTTTACCATCAGCAGTCAGCCGGGCGCGGAGGTGGATTACGACCTGCGCATCTCGGCGCGCGCGGTGCTTGGTGACCATATCGGGGATGACGAGCTGCGCGGGGCAGAGGTCATGCTGCTGACCGCCGCCACCCACCGTCTCACCGAGTGGGATCGCGTGCCCACCGCCGCCCTGCGCGGCGAGCGGCTGGTCTCGCTTGCCGGATCCACGCCTGCTGCCGCCGTCGTTGCCGAGCGGCTGCGCCGCACGATCGGCGATCTGCCCGTTGTCATCACCTGTGACGATCTGCACAGCCTGTGCGCCTATGTTGGCGCGGGGGCGGGCATTGCCTTTGCCGCCGGCATCTCGGAGCAGCTTGCCCGTGAGCTGGGCGTTCGCCTTGTGCGCCTGCAGGAGGAGGAGCTGCGCTACCCGACCTGCCTGTCCTACCGCCGCCCGCTCTCGCCGGCGGCCGCCGCCTTCCGCGAGGCCGTCATCGCGCGCCTTGGCAAAAAAGCGTAAATGCTGTGTCAAACCTGCCGCTTGGTGGGTATAATAAAAGGGTAAAAGAAGATCTCGATCCATGCCTCCCTCCCGAAGGGAGCCTTCATAACCTCCAGAAAGGAGTTACTATGGATATTTCCCTCAAAGAAATCCGCGCCGCCCTCGCGGCCGATCCTGTTGCCGCCGTGGCGCGCGCCGAGAAAACATATCGCGCATCGGTCGCCGCCGTGGCCGAGCGGCTTCTCTGCGAGCCGGAGCACCGCATCCTCTTTTTGGCGGGGCCGAGCAGCTCGGGCAAAACCACCACCGCCAACATCCTCTGCGACCATCTGCGCGCCGCAGGGCATTCTGCCGCCGTGGTCTCGCTTGATAACTTCTACCGCCCGCTTGACGAGCCGGATTATCCGCGCCTTGCAAGCGGCGCGCACGATTACGAATCCCCGCACGCCATTGATATCGGCGCGGTCCGCGCTTGTCTTGCCGCCGTGCTGCAGGGCAAGGAATACCCCCTGCCGCGCTTTGACTTCCGTCGCCGCGTGCGGGATGAAAAAACCACCCCGCTCCGCGTTCCGCCGGATGGCTACCTGATGATCGAGGGGCTGCACGCGCTGAATCCCCTCCTCTCCGAGGGGCTGCCGCGCGAGAGCTACTTCAATGTCTTTATCTCGGTCTCCACCAACATCGTCGAGGAGGATGGCAGTCGTCTGCTCTCCGGGCGCAAGTTGCGCTTTGTGCGCCGCATGGTGCGCGATTCGCTCTATCGCGCGTCAGATGCCGCCCGCACCTATGAGCTGTGGCAAAGCGTGCTGGCGGGAGAGGATGCCTATCTCTACCCCCACCGCGACCGCGCGGATATGGCCATCAACTCCTTCCACCTCTATGAGGTCGCGCTTCTGCGCCCGTTTGCCGAGCCGCTGCTCGCGGCCGAAAATGCCCCCCGCAACGACTATACCAACGCCGTCCGCGCGGCCATCGCCGCATTCTCACCGCTCCCCGAGCGCCTGGTGCCCGACACCTCGCTGCTCCGCGAGTTTATCCCCGGCGGCGTCTACGAGGCGCTGTATTGACGTATCCGCGTAGGGCGGGGGCTTGCTCCCGCCGTTCTTTGCCAAACAACCTGTCATCCTGAGCTTTTTCTAACTGTCATCCTGAGCCGTGAGGCGAAGGATCTTTTCCCTTTATAAAAGATCCTTCGGTCGCTCCGCTCCCTCAGGATGACAGGGTGAGAAGGCTCCCTCAGGATGACAGGGTAAGAAGGCTCCCTCAGGATGACAGGGTGAGGGGCGGTCGCATTGCTCCCTCAGAATGACACCATTTATGTACTGTCATCCTGAGCGCAGCGAAGGATCTTTCTGAAAAGTTATGATAAAAGATCCTTCGGTCGCTCCGCTCCCTCAGGATGACACCCAAAAAGCACAGCCTTCTCGTCTATTGAGCTCCAATATAAATAAAAGGAAGAAAACCAACAAAAAAGGCAGGTATTTTTATGTCACGCGAAAGCGGTGTTCTCTTGCCCCTCTTCTCGCTCCCGGGCGGCTATTCGGTCGGCTCGGCGGGGGAGGCGGCCTTTCGTTTTATCGATCAATTAGCCGAGGGAGGCTTTTCGCTCTGGCAGGTGCTCCCGTTCTGCCTGCCGGGGGAAGGTGATTCGCCCTATAAATCCTATTCGGCCTTCAGCTACAACTACGCCTTCGTTGACCTGCCCGAGCTCTTTTCGCGCGGCCTCTTAACACAGGGCGAGCTGGCCGAGGCGCGCGAGCATACCCCCTATCTCTGCGAATATGAGCGCGTCAAGCAGGAGCGATTTTCGCTGCTTGCCCGTGCGGCAGGGCGGCTTGGCGACCGCTCACAGGTCTATTCCTTCCTCGAAAACAACCCGGGCACCGAGCGGTTTTGCCGCTTTATGGCGCTGCGCCGCGCAAATGACGATCGCCCGTGGCGTCTCTTTACGACCGACAAGTATGATGAGGAATACTACTTCGCCTGGGCGTTTACGCAGTACACCTTCTGCCGCCAGTGGGCAGCCGTGCGCTGTCACGCGGCCGAGCGCGGCGTGCGCATCATGGGCGATATCCCGATCTATGTGGACTACGAAAGTGCCGACGTGTGGGCAGAGCGTGAGCTGTTTTTGCTTGACCGCGACAATATGCCCGCCGCCGTGGCGGGTGTGCCGCCCGACTACTTTTCCGAAACGGGACAGCTCTGGGGCAACCCGCTCTATAACTGGGAGCGCATGAAGGCCGACTCCTACGCCTGGTGGCAGGAGCGGCTGCGCCATACGCTCTCCGTCCATGACCGTGTGCGCATCGACCATTTCCGCGCCTTTGCTTCCTATTATTATATCCCCGCCGAGGCAGAGGATGCCCGTGCCGGGCATTGGTGCCCGGGGCCGGGTGAGGAGCTGATCGACCGCCTGCGCGAGGTGGCGGACGAGGGGCAGATCGTGGCCGAGGATCTTGGCGGCGAGGCACCCGAGGTCAAGGCGCTGCTCGCGTACAGCGGCTTTCCCGGCATGCGTGTGTTCCAGTTTGGCTTTTTGGATGGCAACAACAGCAGCCACCTGCCGCACAATTACGAAAAAAACACCGCCACCTACACCGGCACACATGATAATGACACCCTGCTCGGCTACCTCTTCTCGCTTTCCGAGAGTGAGCGGCGGCGCATCTTTGATTATTGCGGCTATGCGGGCAGCAGCATCGAGGAGGGCGTGGGTGCGGTCATTCGCACCATGTACGCAAGCCATGCGGACCTTCTCGTCCTGCCCGTGCAGGATCTTCTCCGCTTTGGCGAGGATACCCGCATCAACCGCCCCGGCACGCCGCGCGGCAACTGGACGTATCGCGTCACCGAGGAGCAGCTTGGCAGCATCGACTGGCCCTGTTACCGCCGCTTGGCCGAGCTTTACGGGCGGTAAAAAGACACCCGCAACAAAAAGAGCGGCACCCGACCAAATCGGGTGCCGCTCTATTCATGAACTGCGCTTTAGCCAAGCGGAACAGGGGGCAGATGAATGATGCCGTCCTCGCTCCAAAAGCTGTCGCCATTGCCGATACCGCCGCCGCTTTCGCCGTCGTCGGTCTCATCGCTTGCCATCAGCAGATCAGCCGCCGCAAACAGCGCAAGCCATGCGCAGGGGGACTCATACAGACGCTTCATAATACTCTCCCTTGAAAAAAATCGTTTTCTCTATTGTAACACGTTCCGCGGCGTTTGTCAACTGCTTTTTTCTCCCGCTGCTCAAACCGACGGCTTTGTGCATAAAAAACCGAATATTTGTGCAAGGTGCACAAAAAAACGAGCAGAAGTTTGGCAGCCCATTTTTTGCCCGAAACAAAATCTTTTGTTGACAAATCGAATGGGTTGTGATATGATATATGTGTGTAAAAGTCCAAACGCGCTTTACAAACCACAAAAACGAAAGGAAACCATCATGAAAAATCGCATTCTCAGCTTGATTCTGGCAGTGTGCATGGTCGCAGCTCTTGTTCCCGCGCTGTTGCTCCCCGCTATCGCTGCAGACACAACGGGCTTCACTACCAAGATTTCCAGAGAGGAAAACTGGCCCTCCTACACCTCGAAGACCTCCTTCGATGGCTTTAACGGCAACTGGTCGGTTGGCCGCTTCAGCTCCGGCGCGTATGCCGAGGCTACCTTCTTGGCAAAGCAGTACAATATTATTTCGGCAGTCGCTGCAGATAAGCAGTGGGCCGAGACCGGTCTCTATTTGGATGAGGGCCGTTTCATTCTGCTCACCGGCGAGCCGTATATGACTGGCGATGGCCCCACCGTGGCCTTCTCCTTCACCTACAATGCTCCCTATGAGGGTAAGGTCGATCTGGCTATCGAGAGCCTGGCTCCCAATGCGCTGGAGGAAAACATTCCCGCAGGTCAGTCGGCTTCGATGTATTTTGCCGTTTTTGTAAACGACACCATGATCTTCCCCACCGAGAATGGCTCGATCTTCAGCCCCGACGATTTTGCAATCGTTACCTCCGCCGAGGATATCACCAATCATCCGTCGGCTGACGCCCTGAAGAATGTTGATGTCAACATCGGTGATAAGATTCACTTTGTTGCCGCAAGATACAACACCCGCTACGGCAACATGGTTCCTGTTGTTACCTACCATGATGGCTATGAGGTTGTTCCCTCCCGTATGGCTCAGACCTACGGCCCCTCCAGCGCAAACTGGCCGGTTAGCCGTAACCTCAACGGTATCGGCACGCTGAAGCAGACCGACACGCTCTGGTCTCTCGGCAACTATAATACCGCTGACAACACCTTTACTGCATACACCTCCCAGCAGCGTAACCACGTTGCGGTTTGGGCAGGTGCTGATGAAAAGCATATCGACTTTTCCACCAACAACGGTGTTGTAATCAACCACTCCGGTTCTCTGTCCGGTTCCTTTATGTTCGGCTCTGGCGAGACCGATCTGCTCCCCGCTTATGCCGGCACGGCAACGGCCAAGGCAACGGTTGAGTTCAGCGTCAAGGAAAGCGCTCTCTATCTGGCCGCCTCCAGCACCAACGCCGCAAAGAGCGTAGAGGCTGCGATCGACGTATTTGTAAACGGCGAGAAGAAGGGCACCATTACTGTGAAGTCTGACAGCAAGGGTGCTGCCAAACTGGTGAATACGATCACCGGCGTTGAGGTCAACAAGGGTGATGAGATCGTATACGCCGCACGCAGTGAGGATACCAAGGCAGTGAAGTTCCTGAACGCACAGCCGAACCTCATCTATACCAACATCTCCTCCTTCATGACCAAGGCGACCACCGAGAAGTATGACATGGAGATGGATGATGCAACGGTTGTTGTCGACAAGAAGGTCGGCCTGCAGTTCAACGCGTATGCAACGATCGATACCTACAAGGATGCTACCGCTGCAAACGTATATCTGTGGGATGCTACCGTAACCGGCGAGAAGACGCTGGATAACGCTACCGCTGTGATCCCCATGGCCGTAGGCGCAAACTTTGCTTACACCGCCATCTACGATACCTTCTCTCCCAAGGAGATCGCGGATACCTTTACCGCACAGGTCGTTGTATTGAAGGATGCCGAGACCATCGCGCAGTCGGATATCAAGACCTTCTCCGTAGCAGATGCCGCACAGGCACAGTATGACGCAACCTTCAGCGAGGCTGAAAAGAATCTCATGGCTGCCGTTATGAACTACGGTGCATACGCGCAGAAGTACTTCAAGTACAATGAGACCAACCTGGCAAACAAGGGTCTGCCGGCCGATGTTGCTACCATCGATATTGAGGAGAATCAGTACTTTGCAGAGTTCACCGGCACGAAGATCACGACCGATGCTCTGCTCACCTACTCGGATCTGACCGCCTTCTCCCTGTACATCGAGGATACCATTTCCATTCGTCTGCACCTCGACCTCAATGAGTACGAGAAGGCAAACGCTCTGGATATGTACTTCCAGTTCGGTCTTGATGAGGATACCTACAGCGATAAGAAGAATGGTACCAGACTGGCCGTTGACCGTAACTCTGCCAGCGCCCTGATCGAGGATATCGATCTCTCCGAGCTGAGCCAGAAGTTCTATCTGCGCTTTGTATCGCAGGAAAGAGCTGCCAGCGCAACCGGTACTCGTATTTATGACTTCATGGGTTATACCTGGACCTATAGTGTAGAGTCCTTCGTTGCAAGAATGGTGGATTCTACCGAGGAGAACCTGCCCGAGCTCCTCTGCGCTATGATGGAGCTGAGCGCTCTGGCATAATCAAAAAGGAGGAATAGAGAATGAAAAAGTATCTTGCTCCTGAAGTTGAGCTGCTGACCCTCTGCTCGGATGTCCTGATGGCCTCCGCCGAGATCAATGGCAGCCCGAACGAGACCGCAAAGGATTACATTGCTGATCTCGTCATCAACGAAGTTGATAACATCTAAACAAGAGAAAAAAGAACCGCTCTTTGAGCGGTTCTTTTTTTGCTTGTAAAACGAAAACCCCGTCATCGTGGCGTGGTTCAAAAAGGCTTAAGCGGTGGACAAACCCGCCGCAGCGGCAGGCTCCCTTGTTTAACCCATTCCCAAAACGGATTTTGCTTCGCAAAAACCATTTTGGGAGCCCTTGGGGGTGGGAGCTGTCAGCGTAGCTGACTGAGGGATTGTTTATGTGTTTATGTTGGATAAAAGGAATGTTTTACAACCCCTCCGTCAGCCTTCGGCTGCCACCTCCCCTTACACAGGGGAGGCTTTTATACTACGGATCAGGCCAGCCTTAAACAATGGCAGTAGATAAAAGGCCAATTTCGAGAAAAAATTCATGGAACCCGTTTACGGGTAACCAGTAGCAGTTGCATGGCTGGCAGGCCAATTGAAAGCGCACTTGTGCGCAGCCAGTCATGTTTAGGGCTATGCCCGAAAATGAAATACCCACCACTACGCGGGGGGATATTTATTGCTTGTAAAACGAAACCCCCGTCATCGTGGCGTGGTTCAAAAAGGCTTAAGCGGTGGACAAACCCGCCGCAGCGAGAATTGTTCCCGCCGCAGCGAGAATTGTTCCCGCCGCAGCGGTAGGGGAGGGGCTTGCTCCTCCCGTGCCTTCCTTTTCGATCTTTTGCGGGAGGACCAAGGCGCTTTCCTACGAAAACATGCGGTCTATTTATGCCTCCCTCCGGGAGGTAGTGCAGCCGCCGGTTATAGAGCCTCCCTCCTCGGAGGGAGGCGAGCTATCAGCGCAGCCTTTGCGGCAGGAGTGGCTTTCCCGTGGGCGTTTCTCCCGGCGGACCGTCCGGGAGGCCGGTCCCTACAAGATACGGTCAAGCCAATCGCCGCAGGGAATGACGCCTACGGCGACCCCCGCGCTTACCCCTTGAACACGTAATCGGGGTTGAGGATCTTGTCGTACTTTTCAAGCAGGTATTCCCGCATGGTGGGGTACTTCTGCCACAGGGCGATCAGCGCATCGGTAGACGTAAGCGCCGTGCCCGATTGCCCCTCGCCCGCAAGCATCGCCTCATATTCGCGGTCGATCTCCATGGGGGAGATGGCATCCTTGTCGATCTTCTCTCCCTCCTCCTCCTTGACCTTCGTGTAATGTGAGAGCAGAGAAGAGAATTGGTCAGCATCAGCCTCGGCGCGTGTGCTCTGCAGATCGGCAAGAGAGGCAAACAGCCCCTCGCCGCGCTTGCCCTCCTCGGTAGCGGCGGCGTGCGTGCTGTCCACATTGTCCTGCATCAGCGCGTAAATGTCGGTCGCGTCCGAGCCTGCTGCCTGCAGGGTGGAAAGCCAACGGTCAAGCTGATCGTTGTAATAGGAGAGTGCCGCCGCGTTGCCCGCCTCGGTAAAGTCCAGGCGCTTGCGTGCCGCTTGGGCGGCAGCGTAGGAGTCCGGATTTCCACCATTCTCGATCGCGCCGCCTGCAGCGGCATAGCCCGCCGCGCGGTCGCCCTGCGCCGCGTAGGAGGAAAGAATATCCGACACACCCGCAAAATCGCGGTACCCCTTTTGGCTGATCTGATCGATCAGCGCGTCGTATCGTCCGTCCTGCTTGCCCGCAAAGGAAAGCAGCGCGTCGTAAAGCGTGTCCCCCTTCTCGGTGGCGTTCTCGCGCAGCGCGTCAGAGGCGGCAAACCGGTCGCTTGCCTCGGTGCGCAGCGCGCTCTCGCTCTCGGTTTCGGAGGCGGTCTCGCCTCCGGCGAGGCGGTCGGCAAGCGTCTTCAGCGCCTCGCGAATGGCGTTGTCGGTCTCGGCCTTTGCCTTCTCTGCCTCCTCCTCCGGGCGGGAGATGTTCGGCAGCGGCGAGCCAATGCCGGGCAAAAGATCCTTGTTTGTCGGCTGGTAGCCGCTGTCGGTCAGATAGTTGCGATCCGTCTCCTTGTCGAGCGTGCCGGAAAAGAGATCCTTGATCTGCTCCCGCCACGGGTGGGGGTCGGTGATGAGGTTGGGAAAGGGCTGCGCTTCGCCGCCCTCGCTCTTTTCCGTCGTGCCGGACGGATGCTCTTCTGCCTCCTCGCCGCCAATGCCGGGCAGGAGGTCTTCGTTTTCGGGCTGGTAGCCGCTGTCGGTCAGGTAATTCTTTTTCTTTTCCTCTTCACCCTTTGCGCCGTCCAGCAGCTCCTTCATTTTTTTATTCCATTCATTTACCATCGGTTTTTTCCTTTCTTTTGTTGCGGTAAAGCTCGTGTCAGCTGTTTGCCACCTTCAGGATCAGATCGTGCACCGTCACCTTGCCCGTGCCGGAAAGATGCAGGCTGCCGCCGTAGTCGGCGGGGGTGAAAACGCGGCTTTCTACGCGCACGGTCCTGCCGTTGCCCGTATGCTGCAGCAGCGGGGTGATGTGCCCCCCTGTGTCGGTGTAGGTCACGGTCAGCGTCGCGCCCGCCTCTGCCGTCAGCGAAAGCGAGAGGCGCGACAGGCGGCCGATCGCCTCCTGCAGCAGGGGCGGTGTGGTCACGGTAAAGGCAGCCATCCGGCCACCCTCAAAGGTGTAGAGAATGCCGCCCTCGTCGATCATGTAGCAGCCCTTTTCGTCTGCCGTCATCCCGCAGATGGGCGTGTCGGCAAAGGGGGAAAGCATGCTCCACGCGCCGTTTGCCTCGCTCCACACCAGCACGCGGTCAAGCGCGGGCAGATAGAGCCAATACAGCCCTGCCGCCCCCGCCGCCAGCGCACCGGAAAAATCGGCCACATCCAGCACGTCGCTGATGAGCGTGGCGCTGTCGCCGTTGTAGCGGTAAACGCCCTCGTCGGCTACGAAGAACAGCTTGCCCTCCACCTCGGCGATCGTGCGCCCGTCGGGTGTGCCGACGGTGAGAAGATCAGCCACGCGGAAGGGATTTTTGTTGTTGTTGAGAATGTGGCAAAACCGCCGCTTGAAGGCCAGCACATGCCCATCGTAAACGGTCATCGCCGTGAAATCGCCGGAGGCGCGGGTGTTGGATTGCACCGTGCTTGCCCAGGCGTGCGAGGCATCCATGCTGGTCGCCGTATCCAGATTCCAGTTGCGCGGATCGTTAAAGGCGCAGGCGTACAGCCTGTCCTCGTTTGCGCCAAACACACGGGAGAGGTGCACGCACGCGTGCGTGATAGACGGCATAGAGCTCGCGTTGCCAAGTGCCTCCGGCTTTGGGATGGGTGCCTGCGGGTCAAAGATCACGCAGTCGGGAAAGAGAATGACCAGATTCTGGTAGCTGCCCGAGAGCGGATCCTGCGGGTTGGAATAGAGGTTATAGGGAAGAAGGGTACGCGGCGTGGTGGTATCCTCTGAAGAAAGCGCCGTGCGGGAGAGCGAGCCGTCTTTTTGGTAGCGGGCAAGATAAAGCCCGCTCTCGTCCGTGTATACGCGAAAGATGGCAGAGCCAATGGCCTGCAGGGCAAGCGTTTTTCCTGCCGGGCAGGTGCGATAGGGGGTAGGGGTACGCATGGTGGTCAAGGCGGGCAGCTCACGCGGGTCAATGCCCTCGCAAGCTGCCAGATATCCATCCCGCACGCCGCCGCGGCGGTCAAGCCCGCGAAAGCCGCCAAGACGCGTCACGCGCATGGCTCGTCCCTGCGGCAGAGGTGCTTCACCCATTCGTCTTGCCATGGTCGTTCACCTCCCGATTCCCCTGTGACAATGCCGCCATGTGCGAGAAGAGATGCGCCTCAAACGCCCGTGCGCGGGCGGGGAATTTCTCGCGCAGATAGGAAAAACGCGCCTGCAGCAGAAAGCGGCGGTGCGCCTCGGCGTGCAGCTCGTGATCGTCAAAGGGGCGCACGGTCAGCGTCGCGCCTGTCAGGGCGGCGGCGTTTTCCCGCTCGGCGGCCTGCAGCTGCAGCTCGTCCGTGTCCGTGCGATCCATCGCCTGTCCCAATTGCATCAGGCGGCGCGCGCGGCTCTTGACGGCGCGGGAGAGCTTGCCCTCCTCGTCAAACAGAAGCCCCGCGTTCAGCGCGGTCAACAGGTTCTGCCGCTGTGCCTCACGGCTGATCAGCAGCTCGTTCTCGGCATCAAACTCCACATCATAGGAGTTGATATCCTCCGCGCAGAAGGAAAGCACGCCGGAGGCGGCATTGGCCCCCGCGATCAGCAGCGTGCCGTAGCCGCTGGTGTATCGCTTGTAAAGGCGCAGCCAGATGCCCGCCATCTCTCTTACCGCGCGGCGCAGATTTTCGCCGGTCAGCGCCAGACGTGTGCTGTCGATCTGCCGCAGATTGGCAATGGCCGTGCCGGAGGTCACGCCCGCAGGGGTCTTGCCCAGCATCATCAGCTGGGAGACACCCGCCACATACTCCATGTCGGTAGCAAGCTGCTCACATTCGTAGCGCAGCTCGGCAGGCAGCGGGGCGGGGGAAAGCGGCTCGGGGCGGCCGCGTTCGGCGTTGTATTCCACGATCTCCCCGGGCGGCAGCCCGCGCGTGGCAAGATCGTCCGGGTCGGCGATCGCGCCCTCCGGCACCAGCAGCGGATTGGCCGCCACCGCACGGATGTAGTCGTGGATCTTGTTTTTGACGCCGTTGTAGGCGCGCTGCAAGGGAATCAGCTCCGGAATGACCGAGCGGCCAAAGAATTGCCCGCTGCCATCCTTGCACTTGACCGCCACCAAGGGGATCTCGTCATAGGGCAGGTCGCTGTACCAAAGCAGGCGAGAGCCGGCCGCAACAATCAGGCGGCCGTTCTTTTGCCGCGCGTTCGGCTTTTCTAAGTAGGTCAGCAGCGTGGCGCAGTTTTCGGCGCGCTGCCCCTGCATGGAAAGGGCCGTGCCAAAGCCGCCGTAGACCGCGCCGCTGTCTGCCGGGGTGAGGGTGTAAATATCCGCGTCCCCACCGGGCACGCGGACGCCATAGGCCTCCTCGATCTCGTCGATCGTCAGCACCTCGGCAAGCAAAATGCTGCTCTGCTCCCGTACCTCTGCGCGGTAGAGCGAATCGGGAAAGACCGAGTAGGGGGAGAGCACCGTATAGGAAAGTCCGCCCTCCTCGTCACCGTTGTCACCTGCCCGCCAGGTGGAGAAGAGAAAGGCCGTGCCAAAGAGCTCGCAATCCAGCAAAAGGCGATCCTTCTTGCCGGCAAAATCCCCCGCTTGTCCTGCATAGCGCAGAAGGCAGGTGGCAATTTCGCTCTTCTCGCAGTCCTCGGCCTCGTTCGTGCGCGGGCGCACGGTCATATCAAAGGAGAGCGAGCGGAGAGAGGCAAGGCGGGTCTCGATCAGGGGCGCGATGCGGTTGTAAACCCCCTGCTCCTCATAGCTGTGCTCGGGTGAAAACTGCTGAATTTCGCCGCTGTCGGGGTTGATGGCGCAGTTTTGACGACCGGCAAAAAAGTCGGCGTTCAGCGTCCATTGCCGCTCAAGCGGCTGCCGCTCGGCGCGGCGGCGGCGGTACTCGGCCGAAAGAAAGGCGAGGATCTCTGCCTCTCTCTGCGGCTCGCCCGCCTCGGTATAGGAGAGGACGGTATCCTCGCCCTTGTGTTTGTTTTTTGCGCCGCCGCGACCAAGCAGGCGGCGAATATGCTCCAAAATACTCATGCGTTCGCCTCACGGAGATAGGATTTGAGCGCGCTGACAGCCTCCTCAATCCAGCCCTCAATGGTGGCGGGCTTAAAGAGCAGCTGCAGCACGGCGGGCATCATTTCATACAGGCGGCCGAGCACGGCGGAAAATTTAATTTTCCCCGTTCCCTCGCCAAAGTAGCTCTCCGCCTCGGCCACCAGGCCAAGCAGAATGTCCTTTGCGCGGGCAGAAAGCCTGCGGCGCGCAAAATAGATCGCCGCCGCCACGCAGGCAAGGGCGCAAACGGCGCATAGGATGGGAAGCGTGATGTGTGCCATATAAGGTCCTCCTTTGTTTTTTTATTCTTTGTTCAACTCGTCCAAGCGGTGGTGCGCGTGAAAGACCGATTCACGCACGGTGGCCAGCGCTGCCGTCTCTTGAGAAAGCCGCGCCTCCAGCTCGTCCAGCCGCGCCTCACAGCGCAGCGTGCGTGCCTGCAGGCTGTCCAGCAGCACATTGAGGCGGGAGAGCAGACCGTTGAGGCGCACAAGCGGCGTCAAGAGAGAGACAAACGCCACCAAGATCCCGGCAAAAATGCCGAATTGTTCAAGTGTCATGCAATCTCCTTTCGTTTTGACCCCCCTCGCTTTTAAAAAAAGGCTGCGCCCGTCGCTCCCCTCCTCACGGGAAGGGGGAGAGCGATGAGACAGGCTTCAGCTTTTGGCGAGGATGGCTTCGCTTACGCGGCGCAGTCGGTAAACTTCACGCAGCCGCCGGGGTTCGAGCAGATGAGGTTGCCGTAGGAGGCAAGCAGCGCGCGGTAGATCGAGCTGTTTGCCATCAGCGAGAAGATGCTGCCCTGGTTAGAGAGGAATTCCCACGGGGTCTGCTGCAGGATAAAGGAATCGGTGTCCACACCCCAGGCCTCGTTTTCGGGGATCATGCTCTCGTTGACCAGAATGACCTCCTGGTCGCCCACCAGAATGGAGTAGCCGGTAGAGCCGCCGACAAACTTGTGCTTGTCTACGAGGTGGGTGGTGTGATCGTCCATGTAGGTCTGGTATGCTTCAAAGGCGCGGTCGCCCATCATGATCAGGTTGATCTTGGCACCGCGGTACTTCTTGGCATCACGAATGCCGCGATAGAGGCCGATGTCGGTGATCTTGCCGCCAAGAGAGTAGCTCTGCGGGATGAGGCAGGGGTTCTCCACGCGGGAAACACCGTACAGGCTCTCCCCATTGCCAAAGATCGCGCCAAGGCCGGTGATCTCGCGGTTGTAGCTGTTCTGCACGGTCAGCATGCCCGGCTCTTCAATGTAGATCTCGTCCATGTTGAACTTGACCTTCTTGTTCTTGTGGTCAACCGAGAGAACGCGCACACCGCTGAGCTGGCGAGAGTAGCTCGTGCCCGCGCCGATGTATACGTCTACCAGAATGCCCTCCATGAGCTTGCCGGTATCGTCTACGGTCAGCTCCTCTGCGGCATCATCCATGGGGTTAAAGTGGCAGAGAATGCCGCTGCCGTCGCCAAAGAGCGCACGACCAAGGTTCCATTTTGCTGCGGCGTAGGAGCCCTTGATTTCGGCATCCAGCGCGTTGATCATCGAGCCGGTGTTCGAGGAGCCGAGAACCACGGTCTTGTTGGAGATCTGCATGTCCACGTACATGTCCACCGCATTCAGCTCAAAGTCGAGGTAGCGCTGCTCGGCAGAGGCGGGGGTAGAGGCACCCTCTGCGCCAAAGCCAAAGCCGCCGTTGAGACCGATGGGGGCAGCCATGCGAACCTTGTTGTTCTGCAGCGGCTCCTTGCGGATCATCTCCAGAAAGGGCGAGGGCTCGATGTTGATCAGGTTGGAAAGCGCGGGCTGGTATTTGTCCTTGAGACTTCCTTCAATATTGGTTAAGATCTGAGACATAGTTTTTTTCTCCTTTTTATTGTGTTTTGTAAGTTTTTTGGTGTCAATTTGCGGCACGCAAATGGGGTGGGGGTGGTTACGTTTTTCAGAGAGGCGACACCCGTAGGATGTCATCCTGAGCCTCCGGCGAAGGATCTTTTCGCCGTAAGGCGAAACGAAAGAACATCAAAGCATAGGTGTTTCTCGCTCCGCTCGAAAAGATCCTTCACTCCGTTCAGGATGACAGAAAGGGTGAGGTGCCGTCTCCTACCAAATAACGGGCGTGCGTCTTGCTTTTTCCCGAAAGGTTTTTGAAAGTGTGAAAACTTTTTGCAAAAAGTTTTCACGCCCTTCTCATCCTCCTTCCCCTTACTTCGCCCTCAAAAACCGCTTTGCCTCGGTCTTCGCCTCGGAGAGCGATTTCGGCTTCTCCTTGACCGTGGCGGGGGCAAGGCCGGTGCCTACTGCAGGCGGGGTGCCCCTTGCCTGCGCTGCACGCAGGGCGGCCTGCTTTTCGGCCAAGGCGCGGAGCAGGGCGGGGTCAGAGAGGACGGCCTGCAGCTTTTCCTCCGGCGTGGGGGTGTGCTGCTGCATACCGCGATCAATATAGCAGGCGGCTGCAAGACGGTCACGCAGGGGCAGCGAGCGCAGCCACGGCACCTGCGCGATCAGCGCGTGCATGGCATCCGTTCGACCGCGAATGCCTGCAAAAACAGGAATTTCTTCCATCGCGGCCAGCATGGCCTCCTCCTCGGCAGCCTGCGCGGCTGCAAGGCTCTCTGCTGCCATTTCCCGAAAACGGGTCAGCAGTCCGGTCAGCACCTGCTTGTCTTCCTCGTTCAGCGCGTCAAGAAAACGCGCAAACGCCGCCATCGCCGCAGGCGAGAGCGGGCCGCCCTTGGCGGTAGGTGCCTCTTCACGTTGTTCGGCAGCCTGCGTGTTGGCTGCCTCGGGCTCTTTTTTGTGAATGACTTCCTCTGTCATACTTCCTCCTTTTTGTTTTGACGGCTGTTATCGTACGGCACAGATACGGCCGTAGGCATCGATGTAGAGCGGCAGCATGTCGCTCGTTTTTGCTTCCGCTTCCTTGTACAGGTAGGGGATCATGATCCCACGCGCCCCGTAAACGGCCTCCTCCTGCTCGCCCGTCGCGCCGTTTTCGGTGTCTGTGCGAGTCAGGCGAAGATTGCCCGGGCGGAGATAGGTGCACTCGGCCGTTGCATTGTATGCGTCGGCGGATACCTTGTTTTTCATCATCAGCTGCTCAAGGGTGAGCGAGGCCTCCTGCTCCCAGCCGTCGGTCAGGCTGCCGTCAAAGGCAATGCGATCGGCAAAGATCGTCACACCGCCACCTTCATCCTCGCTCTCTACCCGCAGCACGGCAGAGCCGTCGCCCGGGTCGGGCAAAAGGATGTTTCCGCCCGTGACCGAAAGCGCGCGGCAGGCAACGCTGCCGTCCTCGGCAATGACAAAATTCTCATTTGCCGTCACCGCGCCGTTGAGGTTGATCTTGTCCGCCTTGATGGTCACATTGCTTGCCTCGTTGATTTTGTCGATGATGACCTTGCCGCCAAGGTCGATCTTGTCTGCCTTGATGGTCACGTCACTTGTGTCGTTGATCTTGTTGATGATGACCTTGCCGTCCAGATTGATCCGATCGGCGTCGAGAAGGATCTTGTCGGCATTGATGGTCACATCGCTTGTTTCGTTGATCGTGTCTACGATCAGCTTGCCATCCAGCTCGATCTTGTCTGCCTTGATGGAAACAGACGTGGTATCGTTGATCTTGTCGACGATCAGGCTGCCGTCAAGGTCGATCTTGTCCGCGCCGATGGTCACAGCCGATGTGCCGTTGATGGCCTCCACCAGCACGTTGCCGCGAACGTTGCCATCCTCTACCAAGAGGCCAAGGCTTTTTTCATCCTCGCGGATGCGGGTGGAGACGGTTGGCATGTTGTCCTCCTCCAGGTTGTAGAGAATGTCCTCCATCATGCGGCGAAAACGGGCGTTTTCCACCCGCTCGGCCTCCAGCTCGGAGACGAGCTTGTCAATCATTTTTTGCATGGCAAACATGGCTTATCTCCTTCTCCGCGCGGCCAGATAGTCGTAAAAATCCGAGAGCAGGGAATTGTAGACGGCAAGCCACTTGGCCGAAAGCTCGTCCTCATTTGCCGCGCGGTACACATCGCCCCGGATCTTGGCCGCCACCAGCGGCACAAATTCCTCCGGCATCGGCAGACAGGCGTCCTCGCCATCCGCACCGTATTGCGGCGGGCGAATGGTAAAGATCACGCGCAGCGGCTGCACCGTGTTTGCGTGCGAGAGCAGAATGCCGTCCTCGGTCACGGTGTAAAAGCAGCAGGACATGCCATCGGCCGCGTGCAGATTTTCGGGTGGCAGATAGCGCAGCTGGTGGCTGCCGCAGTACACGGCCAAAATATCGCTTGGCTGTACGGCCGCCGTGCCATCGGGGGTGGGGATGTCAGCACAAGCGATCAGCCCGCCAAGCGGCGTGGCCTTGCCCTCTGCCCGCTCACGGATCACGGCGGTGTAGAGAAAGGTCAGCGTCTCGTTCATCCGATCACGGTAAAAGCCACGGTCGCGGTCGTTATAGAGCCCCATGTCGGTGATCAGACTGTCAAGAAACGCGCCAATGCGCATATGGGAAGTAAACATCGTTACCACCTCCCCCGCGCCATGCGCTTGCCCTTGGCCGCCCTGCGCCAGCAGGCGCGATAGGCGTGCTCGGCCTCGGTAAGAAAGGCGCTTGTGTCTGCGGCCTCCTTCGTCTTGCCGGCAATGGCCCCTGCGATCAGGGCGCCGTCGTAAAGCGGGTCAAGCCCGCAGTCATCCTCGAGTGTCTCGGGTGCGCCGATCTCGCCGTCCCCTGCCCGCGCCAAGAGGGCGGTGGGGTAGCGTGCAAGCAATGTGCGCACGCAATCGCCGAGATAGCCGAGGAACTCGCTTTGCTCCATCGGGCATCGTTCGCGTGCCCGAAAAAAGAGCTCCTTGGTGTTCATCAGTTAAATCTTCCTTTCCTTCCTTGCCCGTGCCGCCGTGCGTAATAGACGGCAAGGGGGCTTTTTTCTTCCTCTTGTTTTGCCCGCGCAGGGGTCACGCGGCTGCGCAGAAAATAGCGCAGCGCATCGGGCAGGTGGGTGATCTCGTGCGGCTCACTTGCACAGTCACCCGGTGTGTGCGGATCATGCCGCAGGGATGTCAGACAGCGGATCAGCTCATGGCAGGACGAAAAGATCTGCAGGCGGGGCTCCTTCTCCCCGTTGCCCACGTCACGGGGGCAAAGTGCCTCCTTGACCTGCATCCAGCCCTGCACGCGGTTGGGGTCTGCCCGCGAAAGGCGCAGCCCATGCTCCTCAAACAGCTCCCACATGCTGCGGCCTGTGTCCTTTTGGCGGTTCCACAGGTCAGGCGGTGCCAGCGTAGCCACCACCGGCTCGGGAGAATGGGAAAGAATCGCCTCCGCCGCGGCAGAAACGATCAGCCCCGGCGCAGCCAACTCACGAATGACGGTCACGCTTCCGCGCTCGTCCAGGGCAAACCACAGGCAGGCCAGCATGTCAAGGCCGTAGTCAAAGGCGCGATAGATGCGCACCCCGGGCGGCAGCTCTCTTGGCTCACAGACGTGGATGTCGCGGCGAAACTCGGAGAAGAATTGCCCCGCCAAGAGATCCCAGTCGCCCTCTAGCCACGCGCGGCGCATCTCGGAGGGCAGCCCCTCCAGCCGTGTGAGGTAAGAGGGGTCCTTTTCAAGCAGCGGCAGGTTGTCATAGACCGAGGAGCGGATAAAGCGATAGTCCTCGGGCCGCTCGCCCGCGCGGTAGTCGCGGTCGATAAAGAGCCGCTTGACCCAGGCGTGGCCCACGCCGCCCGGGTTGCAGGTCAGGTAAAAGCGGCGGGGAAAATCGCCCATGCCGCGCAGGCATGCCGTCAGGCAGGAAAATTGATACTCGGTAAAATGGGTAGCCTCGTCCATAAAGATCATATCGTATTCCTGCCCCTGGTATCGCTCGGCATCGGCATCCGCGTCGCAATAGCCAAACTTGATGAGCGATCCGTTTGGAAAGGAGAGGGACTTGTCCGTATCCCGATAGTCGGCCACACCGCGCAGGGAGCGTCGCAGCTCCTTGATGTGGTTTTCGTACAGCTCGGGATAGGAGCGGCGCAGAATGAGAATACGAATGCCGCCATAGCGCAGCGCAGAGAGGGAAGCCTTCATGCGTACAGCAAAGGACTTGCCTCCCCCACGGCTGCCGCCGTAGGCCACAAATCGCTCGCGTGCCCGCAAAAACTCCTTCTGCTGCGCAAAGGGCTCGGGAAAGCGGAGCTTGTTCATTCTGCGTATTCCTCCGCCTCTCCCAGCTCAACGGAAAACAGCGTATCCCCCGCCGTATCCTCCTCGGGTACGGTGTAGCCGAGCATGCGGTTGGCGGCTTCGATCGCCTTCGTGGCCGCGTTGGCTGCCGAGGGGTTGAACTTCACCTCAACGAGGGCGCCGTCCTCGTCGCGGATCTCCGTGCGCGCGCCTTCCAGCGCGGTCTCGTAGATCCTTTTCAGCCCGATCAGTGCCATTCTGCGGCTCCATAATTTTTCCAATGCCCGGTTGCTGCCCTCCCCGCGCGTGGCGCGGCAGGGGGGTGCCTGTTTTTCGTTGTCCTGCTTTTCGTGTTCCTTTTTCTTTGCCAAAATAGGGCCTCCTTCCGTCTGACAACACAAGAATACGGCAAAAAATTCGGAAAATTCGGACAAATTACGAAAGCAAGAAGGAAATTTACGAAAAACAGGCGTTGCCACCGACGCGCAAAAAAAGAACCGACACAAGCATGTGTCGGTTCTTGTCCTATTTTTATTTCTTATTGCAGCTTCTGCATGCGGATGTCCTCGCCCACAAAGATCAAGGGGCGATATTCACCCAGCAGGCGGCTGGTGATGCGGTCATTGTAGCGTTCCTGCAGCATGTCCTCGCCCAGGTTGGTGCTGATGATGGTCGGTCGCTCGGCACACAGGCGGGTGTTGATGATGTTATACAGGCAGGAAAGGGTAAACTGGTTGACCACCTCGGTGCCCAGGTCATCCATGATCAGCAGGTCGCAGGAAAGGTATTTTTCCCCACGCGGGGTGTCGTCCTTGTAGCTGCTCTTGTAGCGGTCAAATTCAAAATCGGAGAGGATGTTGGGCAGGCTGTCATAGCGCACGTCATAGCCACGCAAAATGACCTCCCGCGCGATGGCGGTGGAAAGATGCGTCTTGCCAAGGCCGGTACGGCCAAAGAAGATCAGATTGCCCGCGCGCATAGAAAAGCCGGCGGCATACTCCTTCGCCACGGCCAGCGTGCGCTCCATCAGGCGCAGATTTTGCGGCTCGGCACGGTAATAGTCAAGCGAGAAGCTTTCAAAGGTCTGCTTTTCGAGCAGCGAGCCAAGCCCGGACGAGCGAAAGGCCGCCAGCGTCAGCTCCCGCTTCATGCAGGTGCACATATTGATATCCACATAGCCGGAATCCGAGCAGAGGGGGCAGGTGTAGTGCACCTCGGTATAGTCAGACGGCAGACCAAGCGAGGCAAGCAGCTCTGCGCGGCTCTCTAACAGGGCCTTGTTTTCGGCCATCACGCGCAAAAACGGCTCGGCATCCTTGCCGCCCATGCAGGCTGCGCGAAAGAGGGACATGCCCGTTTTGCGCAGGGCGCGGTCGATCTCGGCAACCTCAGGGCTTTTTGCGTGCAGCTCGGCACGGCGACGCTCACTTTCCTTGACCGCCTCTGCGCGGCGCGTGTCCAGCAGCTCCTTGACCGTGCGGTAGTTTTCTGCGCTGTATCCCATAAAAGCCCCTCCCTTGATCGGTGTAACATAGTTTCCTTTCTAGTATAGCATGATTTCCCCCAAAACGCAAGGGGGCGGCGCCATCTTTTTCTATTCCTGCTGCGTGCGGCGGTATTGCAGGGGTGAAATGCCCTTTTCACGCTTGAAGCAACGGCAATAATAGGCCTCGCTTGAAAAGCCGACGGCGGCGGCGATCTCCTCAATCGAGGCGGCACTGGTTTCCAAAAGCACAAGCGATCGCTCGATCCGCCGCGTGGTGATATAGGCATTTACCGTACAGCCGTAGCAGGAGTGAATGGCCTTGTAGATGCCGCTTGGCGAAAGATGGACGTGCCGCGCAATGCGCGAAACGGTCAGCTTTTCCGAAAGGTGCGCCTCAATAAAGGCAGAAACGGCCTCGGCCGCGCTGTTGGTCTTGGGCTTGATCATGTTCTCAAGCAAAATGTATTTGGTCAGCATGACCGCGATGTGCATGATCGCCCCGATCGCCTCCTCGTCCAGGCAAGGAAGCTCGCGGTAAAGAGACTCCAGCACCGCGCGGTCAAGCGAGGGGTCAAACGTCACCGCAGGGAAGGCCTCCTCCCGGCGAATCTGCCCCAGCATCAGGTAGCCCATGATGCTGCCCGCGTAAAGCAGGGGAACGGCAATGTCCACAAGACCCGCGTCACAGATGTGGCGCACCGGCTCGCGCCTTTGCTCACAAAGACGCAGCAGCGCGTTGGTCGAGCGGAAGCAGGAATCAGACCCCTTGACAGAGCCGACCATGCTGCAATAGCGCGTTGGCTGGGTGGATTTTTGCTTCAGCGCCTTGAACTCGGTACTGTAAAAGGTGATCGAAACACCGGTCACGCGGTAAAAATCGTATAGCGCCTCCTCTAATTTTTGCAGGTTGTATGTAAATTGCATATTGCCCTCCCAACGGATTGGCTCTTTTTTATTATTATACACCTTCGCCCTATGACTGTCAATCTGCAAAGTGGAATATAGTGCAAAAAAAGAGGAAGAAAAAATTGAAAAAAGCCTTGCAAAACGGGAAAAAGGTTGCTATACTGGTCTTGAGCAAAGCGCTCGCCATAAAATGAAAAAAACGAGGATTTTTGCCATGAAAAAGCAGTTTCCGACCGTAGACGTTGCGGTAGAGCAGTGGAAGATTCCCACCTACCCCATCCCTGAGGCAGAGGAGATGCCCATGTTTGCCGAGACGGCAAACCACCAGGGCACTACCGGCAACCCCTATCCCTCCCGCGTTGTCTCCACCGCTGACGGTGAGCACCGTGAGGAAAAGGAATGGACGGTCATCCGTCTCGAGAACGAGTATATCCGCCTTGCCATCATTCCCGCCCTTGGTGGCCGTATCTTTGAGGCCTTTGATAAGACCACGGGCTACGACTTCCTCTATCGCCAGCATGTCATCAAGCCTGCGCTGATCGGCGCGTACGGCTCTTGGGTCTCGGGCGGTATCGAGTTCAACTGGCCCTTCCACCACCGTCCCTCTACCGTAATGCCGGTAGACTATGAGATCGAGACCGAGGAGGATGGCACCGCCATCGTCTGGCTCTCCGAGCACGCCCCCAACGACCGTACCAAGGGTATGGTTGGCGTGGTGCTGCATCCGGAATCCTCTTATTTTGAGACTCGCATGGCCGTGACCAACCGCACCCCGAACAAGCACAACTTCCTCTGGTGGGAGAATGCGGCAGTGAAGGTGCATGAGGGCTACCGCCTGGTCTTCCCGCCGGATGTTACCTGGGTGCATCACCACAACGATGCCGGCCACACCACCTTCCCCATCGCACAGGGGCAGTACGGTGCGGATAACATCACCGAGCCGAAGGATATCAGCTGGCACAAGAATTCCCGCCTGGCCACCTCCTACTTTGCCGCTCCCTCGAAGTATGACTTCTTCGGCGGCTTTGACTATGTAGAAAACTGCGGCGTGCTGCACATTGCCAACCACCACGTCTCGCCCGGTAAAAAGCTCTTTACCTGGGGCTACGGCAAAAACGCCGAGGCATGGGAAAAGAAGCTGACCGATGAAGACGGTCAATATGCCGAGCTGATGGCCGGCTCTTATACCGACGACCAGCCCGACTTTACCTGGCTTGCCCCCTACGAGACCAAGACCTTCTCGCAGTATTGGTACCCCACCCAGGGCATCGGCTATACCAGCTATGCGACCTTGGATGCCGCTGTTGCCCTGCTGCGTGAGGAGAAGGAGCTGCGCCTGAACGTGACGAGCAAGCAGAGCGGTCTGCGTGTGACCGTGCTCGGGGCTGACGGCAGAACGCTGCTGGCAGAAACGGTAGACGCGACCCCCTCGGCCGTTGTTTCCTTCCCGCTTGACTACCCCGCAAACGAGCTGCTTTCTGTGCGTCTCGTTTCGGCAGACGGCGTGCTGCTGCTCTCCTACAAGGAAGAGGAGCCGGACTACATCCATATCCCGAAGGATAACAAGGGCATTCCGCTGCCCGATAAGCTGAAGACCCCCATGGAGCTGGTGACCGCCGGTCAGCACCTTGACCAGTACCGCAGCCCGCTCTACAAGCCGGATATCTACTACCTTGAGGCCCTGCGCCGTGAGCCCGGCTTCCTGCCCGCGCTCAAGGGTCTTGGTGAATACTATACCCGCACCCAGGCATACGAAAAGGCACTCTCCTACCTCGATCAGGCATGGGCAGAGGAATGCCGCTACAACCAGAATCCCGAGGATGGTACGGTTGGCTATATGCGCGGCATCTGCCTCCGTCAGCTTGGCAAGATCGACGAGGCTTATGATGCCTTCTATCGTGCCGCCTGGTCGCAAAACGTCATCTCCCCCGCCATGACCGCCCTCGCCGCCATTGACGGCCTGCGCGGCGACTATGCCGCCATGCTCGGTCACGCGCTGAATGCGATGGAGAAGGAGAGCCGCCATCCGCTGGCCATCCCCTACGCGGCCCTTGCCCTCTATCAGAATGGTGAAACCCGCCGCGCGGCCGACCTTTGCCGCCACGCGCTGGATCTGGATCCGCTCAACCACCTTGCCCGCTTTGTGCTGGCTACCGTCACCGGCAAGGGCAAGACCGCCTTCTACGAGGCACTTCATTCCAATCCCGCACAGACCGCGCTGGATCTGGCCTGCGACCTGATCGATGCCGGCTTCTATGCCGAGACGATCAGCCTGCTGAATGGCGTGCTGCCGTATGCGAAATGTGATGCCATGGTTCGCTACACCCTGGCCTACTGCTATGAGAAGCTGGGTGAGGGCACCCGCGCTGCCCGTCAGCGCAGCCTGGCCGGAAAGAACCTGATCGTTGATGCCTTCCCGATCCGCGCAGGCGAACTCACCGTGCTCAAGGCTGCCCTCGCCGCGAACGAAAAGGACGGCTTTGCTGCCTACCTGCTCGGCTGTCAGCTTTATAACGCGCAGCTCTACGAATGCGCCGCCAAGCTGTGGGAAAAGAGCATCAAGTACCTGCCGAAGTTCTATATCCCCTACCGCAACCTGGCCCTCTGCTATTTCAACCATCTTGACCGCAAGCAGGAGGCACTGCCTCTTCTGCGCCGCGCGGTTGAGCTGCACCCGAATGATGGCACGCTGCTGACCGAAACGGCCACCGTCATGCAAAAGCTGGGCGGCTCGTTTGCCGAGAATGCGGCATTCATTGATGCGAATAAGCCCGAAAACGTGACCGACCAGATCCAGCTGACCATTGCCCGCGCCTATAACGCCGCAGGGCAGTACGACGAGGCAGAGAAGACCATGCGCTCGCACATCTTCTCCCCCGGTGAGGGTGCCGAGTACGCCACCGCCGAGCCGTATATGTATGCTTGCTTTGCCCGTGGCCGCCGCGCGATGAAGGAAGGCCGCTATGAGGATGCCCTGCGTGACTTCCGCGCCTCGCAGAAGATGCCCGAGAACCTCAACGTCGGCTTCTGGAACGAGAGCGTCATGATGCCCTACCAGTACTACGAGGCTGCCGCGCTCAAGGCGCTTGGCAAGACCGAGGAGGCAGAGGCAATCATTCAGAAGCTCTGCGGCATGAAGGATGTCGGCATGTGGAACATGGGCGGCGAGTTTGTCTACTATTCCGCCATGTCTGTTCGCCTGGGCGGCGAGGAAATGCGCGCGCAGAAGATCATGCGTGATGCCATCCTCTCTTGGGAAAGAGAGCTTGGTGAGGGTTGCACCTACCACCGTGTGGTTGGCTCGCTTTACAACTGCTTTGTCGGCAACGGCACGCAGAATCGTCTGGCCGCGCTCTACGGCATGCTGGGCTACGGCAAGCTGTACAATGGCGACATAGCCGGCGCGAAGGAGCTCTTTGTGAAGTCGATCGCGCTTGACCCGTCTCCGAAGATCGCCTTTGAGCTGGAGCTGCTCGACGAAATTGCATAGCGAAAGCCCCCTGCCTTCGGCAGGGGGCTGTTTTTGCAAAACGAAAAAAGAGGGAAGAAAGTTTCTTCCCTCTTTCTCTTTTGACGGCTACGCGCGTTTGGGGCGACTTTTGAAGATCAAGGCGCAGAGCAGCCCCAGCATCATGGCGGCCGTGGTGCCTGCGGCGGCGGCCGACAGACCGCCCGTCAGTACGCCAAGCAGGCCGTCTGTATGCACCGCCTCTCGCACGCCACGTGCCAGCGCGCCGCCAAAGCCGAGCAGCGGTACGCTGACGCCGCAGCCCGCAAAGCGATAAAGCGGCTCATATAGCCCCACAGCGGAAAGGACGACCCCTGCCACCACAAAGGAAACGAGGATCCGCGCGGGGGTCAGGCGCGTCAGGTCGATCAGCAGCTGTGCCACCACACAAAGCAGCCCACCCACGCAAAAGGCCGCCACGCATTCATAAAATAAGCTCATTTTTCAAGTACCTCCATCCGTACGATCGGCGCAATGCCCACAATACTGCCCCCCTGCTGCACGCTGGTAGGGCTCATCAGCGCGCCGGTGGCCATCAGCAGCACGCGGCGCATCTCGCCACGCAGCAGCTGTGGCAAAAACAAGGCAGCCGTGACCGAGGCGCAGCACCCACAGCCGGAGCCGCCGGCGTGCACGTCCTGCCGCGCACGGTCATAGAGCAGCACGCCGCAATCCCGGTGCCGATCGGAAAGCGAAAGCCCCTTCATGGCCAAGAGGTCGGAGAGGATCTCGCTTCCCTCCTGCCCAAGGTCTCCTGTGATGATGGCGTCATAGTCCGTAGGGCTTTCCCCGCTTTCCCGAAACCAGCGGACAAGCGAATCGGCGGCGGCAGGCGCCATGGCCGCGCCCATATTGGCGGCATCTGAAACGCCGCCATCTACCATGCGCCCCGCCATGCCCGCCGTCAGGCACACGCCCTGCCTGCCTCGCTCCAGCAGCAGGCAGCCACCGGCGGTGGCTGTCCATTGCGCGGTCGGTGTCCGCTGGCCGCCATATTCCAGCGGCAGACGAAACTGCCGCTCGGCCGCGCAGTTGTGCGAGGTGGTGACCACCGCCACCCGCGAAAGCGGCTGTGCGGCGTTTAAGGCGAGGGCTGACACCAGCAGCCCCTCCACAAAGGTGGAGCAAGCACCATACAGACCGAGATACGGCACGCCAAACACAGAAAGTCCGCCCGAGGAGGCCACGCATTGATTTTGCAGATCGCCCGCCAGCAGCAGGTCGATGGCTGTGTGCGAAAGGCCGGCACGCCCAAGTGCCAGATTGAAGACGGTTGCACCGAGTGCCCCCTCTGCCTTTTCCCAGGTCTTGGCACCAAAGCGGTCGCTTTCGTCGTGATAGTCAAACAAGCTGCCAAGCGGCCCAAGAAACTCCTCACGCCCAACGGCCGAGGCGTGCGAGAGCACCCGTGCGGGTGCTTCAAATTCCCAAATATGCCCCATGCGTTCCTTCCCCCCTTGTTACGAAAACAGCACATAGACCCAGTAGATCAGCCCATAAAGCACCGAGGCGGCCGTGCCATAAAGCAGCACCGGCCCTGCCACGGTAAAGATCTTGGCCCCAACACCCAGCACAAAGCCCTCGCTTTTGGTGTCAATGGCGGGCGAGACGACCGCATTGGCAAAGCCCGTGATGGGCAAAAGCGTTCCTGCCCCCGCATAGCGGGCGATAGTATCAAAGATGCCCAGACCGGTGGCAAGAGCGGAAAAGAAAACCAGCGTGATGCTGACCAAGGTGCCCGCCGCATCCGGGCTTGCCCCCAGCGCGCGGTAAAGCGCGCGCAAAAGCTGCCCGCCAAGGCAAATGCTGCCGCCCACCCAAAAGGCGGCGGCACAGTTGCGCAGTACGGGAGAGCGGGCGGCGCGGCGATTGACGTATTGCAAATATGCTTGCTTGTCTGTCATGGAAAATTCTCCTTTTTTTCTGCATTATGGGCAGAAAAAGGAGAAGTTATTCCAAGACGCGAAGATTTTCTCCGGCGCACGGGCGGGGCTCTGTTTTTTGCCATAGGGCGGGGCGCAGCGGAACAGCGCCTACGGCAAAACAAAAAAGGCTTGCAAGGGATTTTTTCCCTTTGCAAGCCTTTTTGGGGGGATTACAGATTTTCAAACGGCAGGCCGTGCGCCTTGATGTTCTCCAGGCTGATGGCAAGCGCGCGGAAGGGGTCGCCGCAGGGGCAGACATCCTCCTCGATCGCGGCCCATTTGCCGCCCACTTCGCAAAGCTTGTGGAAGATGGCGGTATAGTCGATGCAGCCGTTATAGATCTCGGTAAAGATGCGCTCGCCCTTTTCGTTCATCGTCATATCCTTAAAGTGCACGATGCCCAGGCGGTCGCGGTACTTCTCAATCGATTCCATCGGCTTCTGGCAGGCGTAGACCAGCCAATAAAAGTCCATCAGGATGCCGGCACGGTCAGCGGGAAAGCGCTCACAGTACAGGTCAAAGGCGTTTTTGCCGTCCTCCGCGTAGGGGACGAACTCGTGCCAATGATTGTGGAAAACGAATTTCATGCCCGCGTCGTGAATTTTATCAATGGCGGGGGCCAGCTCCTCAAAGATGGAAAGCACCGAGGCGCGGTCATATTTCGGCAGACTGCCAAGACCGATGGTATCACAGCCAAGCAGGCGGTGCTCCTCGATCAGGCGATCGGTATCGCCCGTGATGCGGGCATAGGGCATGTGCGTGACGCACACCTCCAGCTCCAATTTTTTCAGCAGGTCGGCAAGCCACGGGGTGCGGTATTCGCCAAAGGCAGAGATCTGAATGGCGTTATAGCCGATCTCCTTGATCTTATAAAGCGAGCGTTCGATATCCGCCTCGTTCTTGGTGTAATCGTGAATGGTGTAAAGCTGTGCAGCAAGTTTCATATGGTTATACCCCACTATAAGCGTTAAAGCCGCCGTCTACGGGAATGACCGTGCCGGTAACAAAGCCGGAGGCAGCATCAGACGAAAGGAAGAGCAGCGTGCCGATCAGGTCGCTGACCTCACCAAAGCGATTTTGCGGCGTGTGGCCGAGAATTTTGTGCGTGCGTGGTGTCGGCTCGCCATCCTTGAAGAGCAGGTCTCTGTTCTGATTGGTGACAAAGAAACCGGGCGCGATGGCGTTAACACGAATGCCGCAGGGCGCAAAGTGCACGGCAAGCCACTCGGTAAAGTTGGAGATGCCTGCCTTGGCCGCGCTGTAGGCGGGAATCTTGGTCAGGGGGCGGAAGCCGTTCATCGAGGAGATGTTGATAATGTTGCCGCCCGTTTTGACCATATCCTCGGCAAAGACCTGGGTGGTCAGAAAGGCAGAGGTGATGTTGAGGTCAAAAACAAAGCGCAGACCGCTTTCCTCCAGCGAAAAGAAGCTCTTCACCTCGTCCGAGAGGTCGGGCGTCATGGTTTCATTATCACAGGTGGCACGCGGATTGTTGCCGCCCGCGCCGTTGATGAGGAAGTTCACCTTGCCAAACTTGGCGTGCACCTGCTCGCGTGCGGCAAGCAGGGCGGCCTTATCGAGGCAGTTGGTGGGAAGGGGCAGGGCGTTTTCACCGATCTCGGCGGCCACGGCCTTGCAAGCCTCCTCGTTGATATCCAGCAGCGCGACGCGTGCGCCGCAGGCGCAAAGAGCCTTTGCAAACTCACGCATCAGCACGCCGCCCGCGCCGGTGACGACGCAGACCTTGTCAGACAGGTCAACAGAAAAGGGCAATTTCATTTCCATGCTTATTTCTCCATTTCGCGTTCTGCGGCCTCAAACAGGCCGTTGAGATAGGCCGCGCCAAGCGCGCGGTCGTAAAGCCCGTAGCCGGGCTTGCCGTCCTCACCCCAGATGTTGCGGCCGTGGTCGGGGCGTACATAGCCCGCAAAGCCGTTTTGCACCAGGGCACGAACGATGCCGTAAATATCAAGGCTGCCTGCCTCGGTGCGGTGGCCGCACTCGGCAAAGTCCAGCTCGCCCGACCATTTGATCTGGCGGATGTGGGCAAAGGGGATTCTGCCCGCGGCGGCATACTTGCCCGCCATGCGGACAAGGTCATTGTCTCTGCCCGCGCCAAACGAGCCGGTGCAGAAGGTCAGACCGTTGTGGGGGTCGGGCAGGGCGGCAAACAGGCGGTCAATATCCGCCTCGGTGGAGATGATGCGGGGCAGGCCGAACATGTCCCACGGCGGATCATCCGGGTGGATGGCCATGTCGATCTTTGCCTCCTGGCATGCCGGCATAATGCCGCGCAGGAAGTAGATGAGATTGTCAAAAAGCTGCTCGTGGCTGACGGTTTTGTAAGCGGCAAGCAGCCCCTGCAGCTCATCCCGGGTGTAGCTTTCATCCCAGCCGGGCAGCGAGAGGTGGTGTGGGTCAAGGCGCATGAGCTGCTCGTGGTCGTAGGAGAGGGAGTTGGAGCCATCCTCGGCCTCGGTGTGCAGGTTGGTGCGCAGCCAGTCAAAGACGGGCATGAAGTTGTAGCAGACGCAACGAACGCCCGCCTCGCCCAAGCGGCGAATGTTCTCGGCGTAGTTGGCGATCAGGCGGTCACGCGTCTCGCGGCCGAGCTTGATGTCCTCATGCACGGGCACGCTCTCAATGACCTCCATCTCTAAGCCGTTTTGGACGCACAGCTCGCGTAGGCGAGCAATGTCCTCGCGCGGCCAGACCTCGCCCACCGGTACACGGTAGACGGCGGTCACCACGCCGCTCATGTTGGGAATCTGGCGAATGGCAGAGAGGGATATGCTGTCGCTCTCGCCGTACCAGCGAAATGTCATTTTCATAGGTGGTCTCCTTTTGTGTGGGGTACGTGTGGGGTGCGGATTGCGGAAACATTTTGCAAAAAGTTTCCGCACCTTCAAAAACCTTTAGGAAAAGGATATGCCGCCCGCACGTATTTCCGTAGGGGCGAACTGTGTTCGCCCGCAAGAGGTAACGCCTGACGGCAAAGATGGGCTTTTCTCGTGTCCGCCCCTCTACCTGTCATTCTGAGCCTCCTGGCGAAGAATCTTTTCGCCGCCAGGCGAAACAGGGAGTGACAACGGCAGGAATTCCTCGCTTCGCTCGGAAAGATTCTTCAGTCGCGCTGCTCCTTCAGAATGACAGGAAGTGGAGGTCGAAGACAGCGAGAGATGTTCAGCTCTATGGGCTTACACCGTCAGCGTCTCTTCTTTTCCTTGCGAGCGGTACATGGCGAGAATGGCGCGGACAACACGCGCGCCCTCTCGGCCATCAATCGCGAAGGGTTGATCTTCCTTGATGCAGGTGTAGAAATCACGGACAAGCTTGGCGTGCCCGTCCCCCCATACATCCTTGCCGTAGCGAATGTCGCCGCTGTCGGAGGGGCGGATCTCCCCGTTGACGGTAATGGTATCATTGGCGGCCACGATCGTCTGTCCGCCCTCGGTTGCCACCATGACCTGCACGGGCATATCCGCGCCCGAGGCTGTGGTGGCAAAGAAGTTGAAAACGCGGCCGTCCTCGTAGCGGAAGAGGGCAGAGGCGGTGTCCTCTACCTCGATCACGCCCCCAAGGTGTCGATTATGGAGATCGGCCTGCACGCTGTCGGGCTGGCCAACCATCCACAGCAAGAGGTCTAAGGTATGCAGGGCTTGGTTGATCATCACGCCGCCGCCCTCCGTCTGCCATTTGCCGCGCCACGCGCCCGAGGCGTAGTAGCCCTCGCCGCGATCCCACACCACCGTGCCGAAGCCGGATTTAGCAGGATCGCTTTCCAACATGGCCTTCAGTGCCAGGTTGCTCTCGTTGTAGCGATTTTGGTGGCAAACGCCGAGGTGCTTGCCGCTTTCCCGCTCGGCCGCCAGCACACGGGGGATATCCTCCTCCGCAATACAGAGCGGCTTTTCGCACAGCACATGGTGGCCGGCGCGGAGAGCGGCCACCACCATGTCGGCGTGCAGATAGTGGGGGGTGCAGATGTGGATGACGTCGATCGTCCTGTCAGAGAGCAGGGCTTGGTAGTCTTTATAGGCTGTCGCATGGCAGCCGGTTTTTTCACAAAACGCGGTGATCTTTGCCTCGTCGATATCGCAAATGGCAACGACCTCACCGCCCGCCCGGCCAATGGCACCGTAGTGCGTGGTGCTGATGGCACCCAGGCCTATGATGGCAGATCTCATTTTTTGCCGCCGCCTCCGTAGGTGTTCGAGGTGTCAAGGACCACGCCGGCGGTCTCTTCCTTCACACGGCCGGTGGCCACGCGCTTTTGCAGCTCGGCATAGTATTCGTCATCATCAAAGGGAATCGGTACCTTCTTGTCGGTAAAGGCGGAGAAGAGCATCGAGTCCATCAGGTAAACGCCCTTAATGCCCTCGGTGCCGTCAACAAACAGCTCCTCCTTGCCAAGCAGGTAGTTGGTAAAGTTCCGCAGAATGCCGATGTGCTGCAGGTTCTGACCATCGGTCTCTACGGGTACGTTCTCATATTTCGGCTCACCAAAGCCGCCCGTGTGGGTGACGCAGAACTCGCGCTCGTTCGGCTCGCACTTGGTATAGGTCAGCTTGCCATGCTCGCATACCAGCTTGCCGCCCGTGCCGAGAATTTCAAAGCGGTTGTTGCCGGGGGCATCGGCTGTTGAGGTGATAAACACGCCGGTGGCGCCGTTTTCATATTCAAAGTAGGCGGTTACGTCATCCTCTACCTCAATATCATGCCACTTGCCGAAATGGCAGAAGGCACGCATGTTGATCGGCATCATGCCAACCACCCACTGCAAGAGGTCAAGCTGGTGCGGGCACTGGTTCAGCAGTACGCCGCCGCCCTCGCCGCGCCAGGTAGCACGCCAGGAGCCGCTATCGTAGTAGCACTGAGCGCGGTACCAGTTGGTGATGATCCAGTTTACGCGCTTGATCTCGCCAACGCCGCCTGCCGCAACGATCTCACGCATCTTGCGGTAGAGGCAGTTGGTGCGCTGGTTAAACATCATGGTAAAGGGAACGCCGGTCTCCTTTGCCACCGCGTTCATCTCCTTGACCTGCTTGGTGTAAACGCCGGCAGGCTTCTCGCAGACAACCGCAATGCCACGCTTCATGGCGTAGATCGACATCTCGGGGTGGAAGTAGTGGGGGATGGCCACGATCACCGCGTCCACGTTGCCCGCGTCGATCAGGTCCTTGCCCTCGGAATAGCAGGCAAAGCCGCCATCCGGGAATTTTTCCTTCATTCTCTCCAGCTTGCTTGCATCATGGTCGGCAATGGCCGTGACGCACGCGTCGGGCACCAGCCCCTTCTGGAAGCTCTCCAGGTGGGCGCTACCCATGTTACCAACACCGATAATACCGTAACGAATCATGTTTTTGTACCAGCCTTTCTCCTGCTCCTTGTAGCCGCAGTCGGTCAGCACACGGCGCAGGCCGGCGCAGGCGGCGTCAAAGGAGTCATTGTTGTTTTGATAGACGTATTTGTTTTTCATTTCCGTATTGTCGATCTGACCGTAGCCTGCAAAGATGGCCAGGTGCGGCTCGATCGTCAGGGTCGCATCGCGCGGGATGCGGGCAATCAGCTCCCGCAGCATGCCGTCACCCTCGCCGGCGGGCACCAGCTCGCCCGTCTCGCGAATGACGTCCTTGATGTGAAAGTAGCCGATGTGCGCGGTCAGCTCGTCCATCGCCTGCTGCATATCCTGCCCGCACTGGATGAAGTTGGCGGGGTCGTAGATAAAGCGCAGGCCGGGCACGCGCCGAGCAAGGATCTTCACGCGGTCGACTGCGTCACCGAAAATGTCCTTTTCGTTCTCGTGGTACAGGTGAATGCCCTGCTCCTCTGCCATCTCTACCATGCGTAAGAGGCGAGAGACCACCTCGTCCGTTTCCCCCTCGCCCGCCTTGAAAAAGCTGAACATCCGCACACGGGTGCAGGAAAAGATCTGACAAAGGGTCAGCACATGGCGCACCTTTTGGAGATATTCCTCAAAATCGCAGGTAATATCCACCTTGCCAAGCGGCGAGCCGATGCTGAACACGGTAATGCCGGCTGCGCGCAGCTCGGCGGCGTATGCCTCTGCCTCCTCAACGGTAAAGTCCGAGACGTTCTTGCCATCGATCGAGCGAAGCTCCAGATTGGGAATGCGGTTGCGCTTGAGCGCGGCGATCTGCTCGGCAAGCGGTGCGCCTGCCTCATCCGCAAAGGCACATAATTGTAGCATAGGTTCGTCTCCTTTGTTGTGATATCACCATTATATATAAGTAAAGAATAAAAAACAATATTATTTTTTACGGTTTGCTATTGCATTTTCTACCGAAAAATGATAAGATGGTGCAGGGGGTGATGACATGAAGCTGACCGACAAGCATTGCGAGCTGACCTACTTGGTCTATGACGCGCCGCAGGAGGACGATTTTTCCAAGCACCTGCATCTTGATTATGAGCTGCTGTATGTGGTGCGCGGCGAGGCGGAATACCATATTGAGGGGCAGTGCTTTACCCTGCAGCCGCATGATCTGGTCTTTATCCCACCCAACCAGTACCATTATCTGCGCCCGCTGTCAGACGCGCCCTATGAGCGGTATGTCATCAATTTTGAGCCGCGCATTCTCCCGGGTGAAAACCAGATGCGCATTGACGAGCTGCCCACCGTGGTCAACATTGCGGACAACCGCATTCTGCGTGATTGCTTTGAAAAGCTGAGCGACTACGCCACCCGCTTTGCCGAGCAGGATGCACGCCTGATGCTGCGCTGCGCGTTGCGCGAGATCTTGCTCAATCTGCTCTACGAAACGCCGCGCACAGAGAGCGGCCGTATCCGCCACAACCCCATCATTGACCGCATCATTGCCCTCATTGATGCGCACCCGGAGCGGGATTGGGATGCCGAGGCCCTCTCGGCTGAGCTGTTTCTCTCCAAGTCGCATATTCAAAACACCTTCAGCCGCTATATGGACATCGGGCTGAAGAATTACATCAACAACAAAAAGATCCTGTATGCCCAGTCGCTTCTCCTCGCGGGTGATCGCCCGGCGGATGTCTGCGAGGCCTGCGGCTTTCACGATTATTCCACCTTTTACCGCCTTTACCGCAAGATTACCGGCACCACCCCCACCTCCACCGGGAGAGAATAAGAAAAGAGCCCCGGCAGGCTTTATAAGCTCTGCCGGGGCGTTCTATCAAAAGGACGAGGAATTGAAAAATTCCTCGTCCTTTTTTATTTCAATCAAACATCATCCGGAATCAGCGAATCTCCGTCTACGGTGCCGTCCATGGTAACGTCAGAGCCGTAAACATGCTTATTCCGCTCGGCCACAACATAGTCTGCGCCGGCAAACTCCATATTCGGGTAGATGTTGCCGGAGATCTCAATGTTCATCGCGCCGTTGATGTGAATGACAGGGCGCGGAGAATCGGGCGTGTCTCCCTCCTCGGGGTACTTGCCGAAATCGTTGCCCACAAACGGGCCGATGGTGTTGTTGAGAATGTAGACATCCTTTGCCGAGTTGACATAGATCGCATAGTCACTGGTGCGGTTCAGGATATGGTTATTTGAGATGGTGATGTTCTTGTAGCAGAGATAGTCCTCCTCCACCGACGAGCCAAGACCGGTGATGGAGATGGTGGCGTAGAGATCGATGTTGTTGAAATAGCCCGTGTGGTCAAAGAGGTTGCGGTCGATCAGCATATTCTCGGTCACGCCCGACTCACCCCAGTAGATCTCATACAGGATCGCGCCGCAGGACATGCCGATATTGCGGAAGGTGCAGTTGAGAATTTTGCCCTCGGAGGATTTGATCAGCAGTCCGCGTGAGCGGATGTTCTGGAACCGGCAGTTGTCAAAGATAAAGCCGTTGGATGCCATGCTCATGTTGTCGATCATGACCTTTTGGCTATCCTCTGCCGTGTTCAGGCTGAGGTCGTAGTCGGCAAGCGGCTTGGTGTTGATCAAGTCTGTTGCCACGGTTACGCTGCGCAGCGGCACGTTCTTTTTCATGCCGTAGTCATTGGTGGTCAGATCGGGGTGCTTGACGGAGGCAGAGAGTGCCTCGGTATCGCAAAGCAGCTGGCCGGCGGCGGTGTAGATATACACACGGTCGCCCTCCTTGAAGTCGGCACAGAGGATGGTGGGGTTGTAATCGTTGTTGCCTACGCGGTGCACCGAAAGCAGCCCCTTGTAGTAGATGGTGGTGGTGCCGTTACCGTTATCCACGACCTCATGCAAGCGGCCGGGGGTGTGGTTTTGGTTGGTGGCATCGTCACACATGTTTTCAAATAGGCAGAAGGTAGCCTGCGAGCCCTCGGCACAGTTGGTGGTGTGCGTCGCATCGATCGAGCCGATGTGGGCGGGCGAGCCGCGGAAGCGGCCCCGGTCGTCCTTCGACACCTCAAGAGAGACGCCGTACTTATCCTCCAAGGCTCTGTACTGATTGTACAGCTCCTCCGAGATGACGGGGGCGCTCTTGGTGGTGTCCAGCACGCGGTAATAGGTGGTGGCGGTGTAGGTGTAGTTTTCTACAAAGGCAAAGGCAGATGCCGTGCCGTAGTGGGTGAAATCGTAGAAGACCACGTTTTTGGTGGTGGAAAGACCAATGTTGGTGCCGTTGCTTTTCGAGCGGCAGGTCAGGATGTCGCCCTCGGCAATCACGTTGTACTCCGAAAGGCCAAGCTCCATAATCATGGTGGGCACGTCCTCGGTACTGTCATCCTTTTTAATATTCCAAAAGCCGGAGTCCATGTAGGCGTAGAAGGAGCCCTGGCGCTGCGCGCCCATGCCGGTGGTGTCATAATACTTGGTGTTGGTGTTACCAAACTCGTTCATCATGCCCGCGCCGGTCACCACGCGCAGCTTGCCGGTGGTGCCGTTATCCCCTAGCTTTTCCAGCACGTAGACCTGCCCGCAGGATTGGATCTCATGCCCGACCGTGATGCCCTTGATCACGATGTTGATCGAATCCTGGAAGTGCATCATCATGCTGCAATGAGAATCGGCCGTTTTCTCGGCATACACGCCGTAGGCGTAGATGGTGGAATCCTCGTGCCGCGCACGGAAGTTCATGGTGTTGAGCGAGGCATACTTGCCGGGGGCTACGATCACATAGGGGTCGGTGTCGGCATGCTCAACGATGTAGCTGTCGATTGAACGCTCGGTCTCATCAAAGAGGT